>JASHVM010000078.1:0-4109 GCA_030044595.1 Streptosporangiaceae bacterium | reverse complement strand
GGCGTTCCGGTGAACACGGTCGAGGAACTCGTGCCCAGGCCCAGGTCGCGGGTCCAGGACGGCACCGGGATCAGGTAACCGCCGAACTGGAGGAAGCCGGCCACCGAGGCGCCGCCCCACGCGTTGAGGACGAACACCTGGTTGCCGTGAACGGTGATGCTGACCGGGAACTGGCCGCCCGAGCCGATCACCTGGCTACGGATCAGCCTGGCGCCGCGGACCCGGAACACGGTGATCGTGTTGCTGCCGGCGTTCGCGGCGTAGAGCAGCCCGGCCTGCCGGTCATAGGCCAGCGAGCCCTCCGACGAGAGATGGTCGACGACGGAGCCGGTCAGGGCTCCTCCGTTCCCTCCGGTCGGGTAGGAGCCGGCCTGTTGCAGCCCGCCGCCGGCGGTCCGTTGGTAGGCGACGATCGTGTTGCCGGCCGTGTTGTCGGTCTGGACGAACACCGCAGGTGCCTGCCCTGGCCAGGCTTGCGCGGTGGAAGCGCTGGCAGGCAGCGCGGACAGCGCGGCAGCTGCCGCTCCGGCCGCGGTGACCACGGCCAGCTTCGAGATGGGTTTCATGACTCTCCTCTTGGTGTCAGTTACGTCCGGCTATGACGCCGCCGTCAACGTCCCAGATGGCGTCGGTGACCCGGCGGCATACAGCCGTGATGTGCCGCCTGCTCATGCGCATCGTCGCCGTCGCGCTGTACGTGCACATCGTCAAGACAGACAAGTCAGGATGGGTATCGCTAGTACCGGCGGATGCCGGAGTAGGAACGCAAGGCGAGACGGTCAGTCACCGGCGCGGGTTCACCTGCAGCGCGGCCAGGCCGCTCACATCCACGCAGTTCAGCCCGCGGACCCGCGCGATGACCGTCAGCACGCCGGTGCATCTGCGGCTAAGTTCCATGCGATGCGCCGCCCGCGGCCTGCTCGATGACGATACGGGTGAGTTCCACCCGTGAGGTGATGCTGAGCTTGCGGAAGGCCTGGCGGAGGTGATGGGCGACGGTGTGGGTGCTGATGTACATACGGGCGGCGACTTGGTTGTTGTTCAGTCCCTGGGCGACAAGGCCGGCGACGGCGTGCTCGGTGTCGGTCAGGCTCTGCCACCCGGTGACGGGCCTGGAGGGGGCCGTGTTCCAGTGGCGGCGGCGGATACCGAGTTGGCGCAGCCGCCGCCGGATGCGGGCCTGGTCGCGGTCGGCACCGACCTGGCGGTATCCATCGAGTGCTTCCTTTAGATGGTTGATCGCCTGGTCTCGCTCGCCTTGGCTGCAGTGCAGGACAGCGAGGTCTTCTGTTGCGGAGGCTCTGGCCCACGGATCGGGGTGCTGCGCGACGGCCTGGGCCAGGCGGGCAGGATCAGCGTTGACCAAGCCGCGGCTGTGGGCCGCGGCGGCAACCAGGGCCGGGAACGACGGATGGGCATCGGCGAAGGCCTGGGCGGTGCGGGCAGTACGAGCGGCCAGCTCGCTATCGCCCGCGGCCAGTGCGGTGCGGGCGAGCCAGGCGGGCAGGACGGGGTCGCCGAGCAGGAGCCCGGACCGGGCCTCCAGATCAGCCCAGACCTGCCGGACGCGGCTGAGGGCGGCGGTCGCCCCATCGCGCGCCTCGGTGATCTGAGCCTCGGCCGAGATGGTTTCGGGACGCGCGTAGATGTCAGCGAACTGCAGGCTCGTAGGGGGACGGCAGGCGATGTGTCGGGCCGCGGCTGCAATGTCGCCGCGGCGCAGCTCCACGATGCTCAGCACGCTGTACACGGTTGCGGCGTACCCGTGCGCGCCAAGGGCCCGGGCGACGGAAAGCGCGGCCTGGCCATCGGCGGCCGCGTCGGCCAGCCGACCGGCGGCGAGGTGGATGCGGGTACGCAGTACGTACAGCGCCACCTGGGCGGGAATGCCGTTCAGCGCCGGGTTGTCTGCGGCGCGGAGGATGTCCTCTGCCTCGCTGGATTGGCGCAGGTCGACCAGGGCGGCGGCGAGCGCGAGCAGCGGCTGCACATGGCGGGCATCCGGAGAGATCCCCGTGCCGTGCCGTACCGCATCGCGCAACAGCTCGAGGCCGTTGCCGATCTGTCCGCTGTCCCAGCCGATGATTGCGCGGGTGAGGCGGGCCGCCGCAGAGGCGTGGCTGTCGTGCTCGCTAGGCGAGTTCAAAATGGTGTCGGCTACTGGCCCGGCGAGTTCGTCGTGCAGCCCCGCCAGGGCCTGCAGATACGCGGTCAGCGCCTGATCCCGAAGGTCGCCAGGCAGTTGTGGCAGGGATAGGGCCTTCTGAGCCTGGTCGGCGGCGTCTCGGGCCTGGCCGATGGCACATAGGACCGAGGACAGGGCGCTGGACAGCCGGCCCTCGGCCGCCGCCGGCAGCGGCTTGGCCAGCATGTCACGAGCGATCCGAGCGGCCCGGTCTAGTCGGCCGGCCGCGGCCAGGGCCTCGGCGGCGGCCACCGCGCGAGACAGCTCGGCCGGATCGGCCGGAGGTGTTAGCTCCAGCGCGCGCAGCGCCAGGTCGGCTGCCGTCTGAGGCGCCGAGCCCAGCGTCTGCGCCGCTGCTATGTCCAGCCCGGCCAGCGACCCGGGATCACCCGGCTGCGCGGCCTGGAGCAAATGCCCGGCGGCCCGGGCCGCCGATTCGCCCCGGGCGAGCAAGATCTCACCGTACTGGCGGTGCAGCGCCTGGCGGGCCGGCTGTGGGATCATCTCGCCGACAGCGCGGCGCATAAGCTGGTGCCGGAATGTGAACGTGTGTTCCGCGGCGGTGATGATCGCAGCGTCCATCGCTTCCTCCACCGCGGGCAGCAGCGTGGCCGGGGTCTCGCCAAGCATCTCGGCCGCGTCTTCGAGCCGGAACGCCGAGCCCAGCACCGCCGCGGTCACCAGCAACTGCCGGGCCTGTTGGCTGAGGCCATCCAGCCGCCGCTGCGTGAGGCGGTGAATGCTCCGGGGCAGCCGGGCCGACGCCAGCACCGCGCGTCCGCCGGTGACCTGTACGGCGTGATCGTCGCGCAGGCCGCTAATGAGCTCGGCCACGAGCGAGGGATTCCCGGCGGCGCCGCACGCCAGGTCCGCCAGGGCCTGGTCCGGCGGTGCGCCGAACCCGTCGGTGAGCATGGCTCTCACGGCATCGCGACCCAGCGGGGCTAGGGAGACCCGGGCGGCGCCGTCCTTCTCTAGCCGACCGAACAGGTAGTCTGAGCCGCGCTGGGGTGTGCTGGACCGGGCCAGAAGCCACGCCACCGGGTGCCGTTTCAGGTCTCGCGGCAACGCCTGCAGCACGGCCAGCGTGGCCGGGCTGGCCCAGTGCAGGTCATCCAGGCAGACCAGGACCGGAGCCGCCGCGGCCCGCTGATGCAGGTAAGTCCGTATCTGGGCGATCCACCACGTAGCCGCGTCCGGCAGATCGAGACCGGGATCATCGGCGGTGAGCCCGGCGAACTGCTCACGCAGAGCTGCGCGCAAACCGAAGAACGGGATGACCTGACCCAGCGGGTCCGCTGCGCCCGCGGCCAGGGAAAACCCCTGATCGGCTGCTTCGTCAGTGGCGTCGCGGAGCAGCAGCGACTTGCCGATGCCCGGCTCCCCGTCCACGAGCACTACGCCGCCAGCCCTCCGTTGAGCACGCCGCAGCAGGTCACGGATCACCTTCTGCTCCGCCGCGCGGCCACGCAACAGCTCCTGGCCGACCGGTGGCTCCCACGGCGTCGTCCTCCCGCGCGCGTCCGAGGAGTAGTCGCTGATCAGCGCGGTCATGTTCGCCCCTATACGAGGTGCTCGCCGCCGTCGACTGGGATGGAGACCCCGGTAAGGAACCCGTTGGCCAGTGCCGACAGCGCAACGGCGGCAATGTCGTCGGCCGTGCCGATACGCCGGGCAGGATTGGTTGCGGACCGGGCGTTGAACAGCGCGGTCTTCCGTTCGTCGCCCAGAGCGTCGTACGCACGGGTATCGATGGTTCCGGGGGCGATGGCATTGACCCTGATCGGCGCTAGCTCGACTGCCAGTCCGGCGGTGATGGCATCGACGGCGGCGTTGGTGGCGGCGACGGCAAGCATGCCCGATGCTGGCTTCAGCGCGGTGGCTCCCGACATGAACAGGAATGACCCGCCCGCTGCGAGCTTCC
>JASHVM010000688.1:0-3542 GCA_030044595.1 Streptosporangiaceae bacterium | reverse complement strand
GTTCGGCAACCTGTCCGTGCACCAGGCGAGCTTCGACGCGGGCAAGCTCCAGGCGAGCGGGTCGACCGCCACCCAGCCGTTCACCGAGCGGCTCACGCTGGCCGGGATCGGCGTCCTAAAGATCTCGAACGTGCTGCACCTGGTGAAGACCCAGGCGGGACAGTGGCTGGTCCGCTGGACGCCGGCCACGATCGCGCCTCCGCTGCGGCAGGGGGACCAGCTGGCGCTGTCGAAGACCTGGCCCGCCCGGGCGGCGATCCTCGGCGCGGGCGGCGCGCCGCTGACCACCCAGGACCAGGTGGTGACGATCGGCGTGGAGGGGCAGCGGATCAAGAACGCCGCCGCGGTGCAGGCCGCGCTGGTCGCCGCGGGCGCGACTCAGCAGGAGGCCAGCAGCGCGATCGCCGCGGCCAGGGTCCACCCGACGTACTTCGAGCCGGTATTCACCGTGTCCCGGGCGCGCTACAACCAGCTCGAGCCGACCATCTACCCGATCCCCGGCACGGTGTTCCAGGCGGGCTCGGCGCGCAGCGCGATCACGCCCGGCCTGGCCGCGGGGATCGTCGGCACGGTCGGGCCGATCACCGCGCAGGAACTCGGCGAGCTGGGCGCGCCCTACGACGCGCAGAGCGTCGTGGGCCAGACCGGCCTGGAACAGGCGGATGAACGCCAGCTGGCCGGGCAGCCGGCGGCGACGGTCGCGGTCGTCAACGGCAACGGCGTGAGCATCGCGACCCTGGCCAGGCTGCCGTCACACCCGGGGACCGCGGTCCAGACCACGATCAACGCAGGGGTGCAGCAGGCCGCCGAGGCGGCGCTGGCCGGGGAGGACAAGAGCGCCGCGCTGGTCGCCGTGAACGCAACCACCGGGGCGGTGCTGGCGGCGGTCTCCGCCAACTCCGGCGGCTTCGACCAGGCCATCGACGGCGGCTTCCCGCCCGGCTCGACCTTCAAGGTGATCACCTCGACCGCGCTGATCACCCACGGGCTCACCCCGCAATCGGCGGCGAGCTGCCCGAGCACCGCGACGGTGGACGGCGAGGTGTTCCACAACGCAGAGGGTGAGGCGCCGGTCAGCACCATGCTGCAGGCCTTCACCGAGTCGTGTAACACCGCCTTCATCCGGCTGGCCACGAGCAACCTGACGCCGTCGGACTTCCCGGCCACCGCGGCGATGTTCGGGCTGGACAAGACGCTGCACATCGGGCTGACGGCCTTCAACGGCTCGGTTCCGGAGCCCTCCGACGAGGCTGACCTGGCCGCCACGGCGATCGGGCAGGGGCGGGTCCTCATCTCGCCGCTGGCCATGGCGATGGTCGCCGCGGCCGCCGACACCGGGACCGTGCGCTCGCCGCAGCTGGTCCTCGGCGCGTCCGCTGGCGGCGCGTCGGGCACCACGCCGGGGGGCAGCGCGAGCACGAGCCAGCTGCCCGCGGCGGTGGTCAGCGGCCTGCACGAAATGATGGCCTCTGTCGTCGCGCAGGGGACGGCGGCGGGCCAGGGCCTTCCGGCCGGCACCTACGCCAAGACCGGGACCGCGCAGTACGGCACGAGCAACCCGCTGAAGATCGACGCCTGGCTCATGGGCTTCAAGGGCGACATCGCGTTCGCGGCGCTCGTCGTCAACTCCAGCGGGAACGGCGGGCCCACCTGCGGGCCCATCGTGGCCAAGTACCTCGACGGGCTGAGCTCGGCTCCCTAGTCCGCTGGGGCGGCGGCCAGCCAGGCGTCGACCTCGGCCAGCCACCGCCGCTTGTCCGCGTCCGCGGCGAAGCAGGCCTCGAACGAGTTCCGGGCCAGCGCCGCGAGCTGGCCCGGGTCAAACCCGAACGCCTCGCGGACCGCCGCCAGGTTGTCGTCCACGTACCCGCCGAAATAGGCCGGGTCGTCGCTGTTCACGCAGGCGAGCAGCCCGGCCTCCAGCATGCCGGGAAGGACGTGGTCGGCGAGCGTGTCCACGACGCGGAGCGCCACGTTGGACAGCGGGCACACGGTCAGCGCGATCTGCTTGTCACGAAGCTCGGCGACCAGCCCGGGATCTTCCATGGAGCGCACGCCGTGGTCGACGCGCTGCACGTGCAGCAGGTCAAGCGCCTCGCGCACGTAGTCCGGGCCGCCCTCCTCCCCCGCGTGCGCCACCAGCCGCAGTCCTTCGGCCGCGGCCAGCTGGTACACCTGCTCGAACAACGCAGGCGGGTATCCGACCTCTGTCGAATCGAGCCCGACGCCGATGAACTTGTCCCGGAACGTCAGCGATTCGAGCAGCGTCTGACGGGCGGCATCGGCTCCCAGGTCACGCAGGAAGCAGAGGATCAGTTCGGCGGATACCCCGTGCTCGTGGCCGCCGTCGGCCAGCGCGGCGGTCAGCCCGCCGAACACCGCGCCTAGCGGGACCCCGTGGCCCAGGTGCGTCTGCGGGTCGAAGAAGATCTCCGCGCGGCGCACCCCGGCCGCCGCGGCCCGGGCCAGGTACGCGCGGGCCAGGTCGTAAAAGTCCTGCTCGGTGCGCAGCACGCGCAGGTTCGCGTAGTGCTGGTCGAGGAAGGCCTGCAGGCTGCCGAAGCGGTACCTGGCGCGCAGCTCGCCGACATCCGTCGTCGGCAGCGCGATCCCGTTGCGTGCCGCCAGGCGGACCAGCAGCTCCGGCTCGAGCGTGCCTTCGATGTGAACGTGCAGCTCAGCGACAGGCAGCATGCGCGCCCCTTCCCGTGCCGCGTGCCTCACCCGACCGTGGCCGGTAAGGCATCAGCCGTTTCGGTCCTGGCGAGATTGTGCCCCATCGAAGTGGTGATTGTTTCTTCTCCCCTAACGAACGGTGGTGCTTCGGCCGCCGGCTGGCTGTTGCCGCTACCAGCCTGGTCAACGGGGCCCGCTTCGCGCTACTCGCGGCGCGCCAGGCTCACCGTTCGGGCTTACCGGCGCACGGCCAGGTACTGCGCGAGGTCATCGATCACCTCGCGTGCGTCGTCCTCGATACCGCAAATGAACGTGGACCTGCGGCGCCGGAGCACGGGCAGGCCCAGCGCGTACAGGCCCGGGCTGTCGGCCACGCCGCCGTCGTGGCGCAGCTGGCCCTTCGCGTCGGTCACGGGCACGTCCAGCCACCGGTAGTCAGGCCGGAACCCCGTCGCCCACACGATCGCGCAGATCTCGCCGCTTCGCAGGTCAAGCTGCAGCCGAGTCGAATCGGGTACGCGTGTCGGCGCGAGCCGTTCGGGAGGGCCGACCTCGGTCTCGTACCCGCCGGTCCTGGCCCACTCGTCGAACGTGTCCAGCAGGCGCTTCATCTTGAGGTCCGCGAGCGAGAACACGTTGCGCAGCCCGCCGGAGAATAGCGCGCGGCCGTCACGTACAGCCGCCCAGCGGCCCACCAGCTCGACGCCCATCGAGGCGAGCGCGTTGAGATCCAGCGTCGTCCGTTCAGCAGTCCCGACGAGCTGGGGCGAGGGCAGCCGCCGGGCCCGCGTGAGATCCTCGACCTCGTCGTACCGCTGGTCCCACACGCCCGACGCGTCCATCCACCACAGCACATCACGTCCGCG
>JASHVM010000687.1:0-4730 GCA_030044595.1 Streptosporangiaceae bacterium | reverse complement strand
CGGTCGGTACCATTCCCATGCAGGCGCGGAAGGGCCGTGCGAGCTACCTGGCGGCGCGCAGCGTCGGTCACCAGGACCCCGGTGCCGCCTCGACCGCGCTCATCCTCGGCGCCCTGCGCGACGCCGCCCGGACCGGGCGATAACCGCCCAGGCGCCGCTGATCGGCGCTCGCCTGACCCCGCTGATGGTGGCGGCGGTGCTCGGCCTCGAGCTGCTGATGGCGGTCACGATGATCCGGCGAGCCAGCACATGGGATCGCATGACGCGCCTCCTTGGTGTCGGTCGGACGTGCTGAGGACGGTGTGGAGGCTGGGCTCAGCGTCCGCAGGGCAGGCTCGTGAACGGCGGGCTCGCCGACCAGGACCCCGGTGGAGTCGATGACGAGCCGGTCGGGTTTGTGCTCCTCGATGGCCCGCCTGATCCGGATGAAGTGGTCCTCCAGCGACGCGACCTCCGGGTAATCGCACACGATGCGGAGCAGGCCGGATTCCTTCGGCGAGTCGAGATCGATTCCCCAGCCGGCGGAGTCGCACCGCACTTGTCCCTCGGCTTTCATCGAAGGTGAAGACGAGACAGCGCTCACTGACCGCCAGGCCGCCAGCGGCGGCGGAAACTGACGGCTCCAGCGACAGGACCGAAGTCCCGTGATCTGGTGCCTGACGCCTCATGCCAGGCCGACCTGCAGTCGTCACGCTGAGCTTGGGGACGTCCGCGACATGGGGCGGGCACAGTGTGGAGGAGGCCGGGCCATGGCAACCGAGCCAGTCGTAGTAGGGGTGGACGGATCGGAACAGTCGCTGCTGGCCGCGGAATGGGCCGCCATGGAGGCGAGACGACACGGGCTGCCGCTCCGCATCGTGTCGGCGCCCGCGATGGCGCCACGGATGCAGGCCTGCCAGGCCTCCCCGGCGACGGTCGCCGACGCGCTGCGCGACGTATCGGCGCGGGCCCTCGACGCGGCTGTCGCCCGCGCCGGGGAAGTGGCCCCCGGCCTGGAGATCACCACCGAACTGCTGCCGGGGCCGCCGGCCCTGGCCGTGGCAGCCAGCGGTTCGGGCGCCGCCATGCTGGTGGTCGGCGCCCGGGGCGCCGGCGGGTTTGCGGCCATGATCCTCGGCTCGGTGAGCCGGTATGCCGCGATCCGCGCCAGGTGCCCGGTGTTCGTGATCCGGCAGGCGAGCATGGCCGTTCATCAGGAGGTCGCCGTCGGCGTCCGTGACCCGCAGGACACCAGCGAGGCACTGGCGTTCGCGTTCGAGGAGGCAGCCGCGCGCCACGCCGACCTGGTGGTCATCCACGCCTGGTACTGGTTCCTGCCCGCACTGCGTGCCCCCGTCGGTCAGGCCGCGATGGACACGCCGTTCGTTCCCGAGCAGATCTCCGTCGACGCCGCCCGCAGCCTGTCGGCCGCCCTGGACTGCTGGCGGGACAAGTACCCGGGCGTGCGGGTCCGCCACGATGTCATCCGCGGCCACCCGGCCCGCGTCCTGGCGAACTACTCGGCCCGCGCCGATCTGGTCGTGATCGGCAGGCACGGCGATCCCGGCATCGGCTCGGTCCAGCACGCGCTGCTTGACCACGCCCGCGGCCCGGTGGCCGTCGTCCCCTACGGCGACTGACGTCACCGGGCTGGCCCCGGGGAGGTGCGGAAATGCACAACCGAAGCGTCCAGCCGTCCTGACCCGAGGCGCGGGATCGGCCGCGTTCGCGGCCACCCGGCTCGAGTGGCGGCGGCTGCTGGCCGAACTCGGCGGGACATTCTTCTTGGTCCTGGTCGCCGCCGGAGGCGGCGTGGTGAACGCCGTGAGTCACGGCTAGGTGGGCCGGGTCGCAACCGTGACCGCGCCCGGGATCATGGTGCTTGCCCTGATCTACACGATCGGCGAAACCTCGGGCGCTGGGTCTGCCGGGCTATACGTCGCGGTTCCGGAAAACGGCGAGCGCGGACCCGAGCACGGCCGCCGTCGAGCCTGCCATCACCCCGAGCCCGGCCCACGGGCTGAGGAGTTCGGGATCGGGCCGGGTCGCGAGGATGCTGGCGCCGGCCTCGGTGAGCCAGTATCTGGTGAGGAGGTCGGGCAGGGGTTCCGGGAACGCGGGGCCGATCCCCGGCACGAGCCACTCGGCGCCGAAGATCGTCGAGACTGCCCCGGCGGTCGAGCGGGTGTGGACGCCGGTCCCGAGGCCGAGCAGCGCGGCGGCGGTGGCGTGCAGGCCGCCGCCGAGCACGGCGCGGGCGGAGCCGGCGCTGCGGAGCGTGTCGTGAGGCACGCCGCGCCGGGCGAGCAGCGCCTGCCCGGCCAGAAACCCACTGGTGCTGGCAGCGAGCCCGGTCCCGAGGCTGATGCCGGCGGTGGTGAGCGCCTTGGCCGCCAGGAGGCGACCGCGGTCGGGGACGGCGGCAAGGCTGGGGGTGATGGTGCCGGCCCCGTACTCTGAGGTTACCGCGAGCGCACCCAGGACGCCCAGCGAGACCTCCAGGAGGGATCGGCCGCGCAGGCTCATAAGGGTGGGATCGAACGAATGCCGCTCGTCGGCGTCGAAGCCGGGGTATCGCTGAGCCGTCGCGTTGGCGAACAGCAGCGCGGTCCCGGCACCGGCGATCAGCGAGCCCACGACGAGGAGCGGCCCGGGCCGGGTGCTGCGGAACTTGATGAGCTCGGATCGGACGATGTCACGGAACCGCGTGACCGGCTGCTGCGCTACGGCTCCGCCTTCGACGGGCGGGCTGCCCGGCCGCACCGGCGAGACCGCAGCCGGGGTCGCGCGAGCGGGCGCGGGTGCACGGGGCGCACCGGGGGCGGTGAGTTCCATGAACGCGTCCTCGAGGGAACGCCGAACCGGCGCGAGCTCATGCAACTCGACGCCCGCACGCAGGGCCAGCGCGCCGATCGTGGCGCCGTTGAGACCGCTCACGGCGAAGGAGGTGGCATCGTCGAGGTCTCGCACCGTACCGCCCGCGCCAGCGACGCGGCTGCGCAGGGTCTGCGGGTCCGGGGTGCGCACGCGGATCTCCTCGTGCTCGTGGTCCCGCTCGAACGCCTTCATCTCACTGTCGACGAGGAGCCGCCCTTCGCCGATGATGAGCAGGTGGTCGGCGGTGACCGCCATCTCGGTCATGAGGTGGCTGGACACGAGGAGGGTCCGGCCTTCTGCGGCCATCTGGCGCATGAGCTGGCGGAACCAGATGATGCCTTCGGGGTCGAGTCCGTTGAGCGGCTCGTCGAGCACCAGGATCGGCGGGTCACCGAGTAGCGCCGCGGCCAGGCCGAGGCGCTGGAGCATGCCGAGTGAGAAGGTTCCCGCCCGCTTCCGCCCAACCGTGCCGAGCCCGACGGTCTCCAGCACCTCGCCGACGCGGCGGCGGTCAATGCCGTTGCTGCTCGCGAGCGCGAGCAGATGCTCGGAGGCGCTGGCACCGGGCTGCACCGCCCGCGCGTCCAGGAGCGAGCCCACATGCCGCAGCGGGGCGGCAAGGCCGGCGTAGAGCCGGCCGTCGACGGTCACCGTCCCCGATGCCGGACGCTCCAGCCCGAGGATCATCCGCAGCGTCGTGGTCTTGCCGGCGCCGTTGCGCCCGAGGAATCCCGTCACCTCGCCGGGCCGGACCGAGAACGTGAGCCCATCCACGGCCACGACATCGCCGAAGCGCTTAGTGAGTCCTCTCGCCTCGATCATGCCCGTCCTGCCTGTTCTGGGCGGTCGGCGAGAACCAGGGGAAGGAAGACGCGGTCGACGATCTCGATCAGGGTGTCGTCAGGTATGGGCGCCCGGTTCATGATCAGGTCGTGGCGCATCAGATCGAGCGGCAGCGAGACAATTCGCGGGCTGAGGCGGTCGGGGTCGATCTCGCCACGTTCGACGGCACGCTGGATGATGGTGCTCATCCTGCTGGGAGTGCCGGCAATCGCCCGCTCTCGCAGGTCCGAGGTCGATTGCCCGGTGGCGTCGAAGTAGCCGGAGAGCGCGAAGCTGAGCGCTCCGGCCATCTCGCTGACTCCACCGGACATCAGGCGCATTAGGGCGAGGACATCACCTCGGAGGGTGCCGGTGTCGGGCAGGTCGAGCGCAGCGGTCGCGGTGTGGTGGCGGATGGCAGCGACGACTAGCTCGACCCGATCGGACCATCGCCGCGCGATTACCGGCCGGCTCGTCCCCGCACGGGCTGCCACGCCGTCGAGCGTCAAGCCGGGATAGCCGACTGCGCACAGCTCATCCCAGGCCGCTTCGAGTAGAGCCGCTTCCAGGGTGGCCCCTCGACGGCGTCGGCTGCGCTGCGAGGGGCCTTGGCTCTCGGCGGTGGAAGTCGGCCGACTCGTCGGGCTCACCACACCACGATAAACCACAAGATGCCTCTTGCGCATCCTATCCCAATCCCTTAGGGTGAGGCTCGCTGGATGCGTATCGCGCATCTTACGGTGAGGAACCGGGGAGCCTGTGAGCGAAGCAACACCAGAGGCAGGGGCCAGGAAGGAGCGATTGGACCCCGAGTTCGTCAAGCTGGCCGTGGTCCTGATCGTCGGAGTGCTCTTTGTCGCGTTCGACACGACCATCGTCAACGTGGCGATCAACGAGCTGGCCCAAGGTCTGCACACGACGGTGTCGACCGCCCAGTGGACGATCAGCGGCTATGTGCTCGCACTCGGCATGGTCGTCCCCGTCGCGGCGTGGGCAAGCGAACGCTTCGGTGCCAAGCAGGTCTGGATGGCAGCGCTGGCCCTGTTCATGGT
>JASHVM010000686.1:0-3788 GCA_030044595.1 Streptosporangiaceae bacterium | reverse complement strand
CCGGTGGCTACTTCGCCAGCCTTGGTCACCTGATGAACCCGCTGAACACCTTCGGCGCGCTGAACAACCAGGCCATCGGCTACGCCGTGCCGATGGCACCGTTCTACCTGGCCGGCCATCTCGCTCACCTGCCGGTCTGGCTCATCGAGCGGCTTTGGCTCTCGCTGATCCTCGCGGTCGGCTTCGCCGGGCTGGTCAAGCTGGCTGACGCGCTCGATATCGGGTCCCCGCCCACCAGGTTCCTGGCCGGTCTCGTGTTCGCGGTGTGGCCGACGTTCACGATCGTGATCGGGTCCACCTCGGCCGCGGCGCTGCCCGGGATGCTCGCCCCGTGGGCGGTGCTCCCGCTGACCGGCGCCGTACGCGGGCGGGGCAGCGTGGTCTGGCCCGCCGCCCGCTCCGGGGCGGTGGTGGTGTTCATGTCCGGGGTGAACGCCACCGTGACCATCGACGCACTGCTGCTGCCCGGCCTGTTCATCCTCACCTATGCCCGCGGTCGGCGGCTGATCACGCTGGCCCTGTGCTGGGCCGGCGCAGTGGCGGCGGCCACCGCGTGGTGGGCCCTGCCGCTGCTGCTGCAGGGCAAGTACGCGTTCAACTTCCTGCCCTACGTGGAGCAGGCGTCCACCACGACGGGCACCATGTCGGCCGCCGCGGCGCTGCGCGGGGCCGGCAACTGGACCGCCTACCTCAACCTCGGTACGCCGTGGCTGTCCGCGGGCTGGGCCATGGTAGGCACCCCCATGGCGATCATCGCCGGTGCCGTCGCCGCCGCCTGCGGCCTGTACGGGCTGGCGCTGCGGAGCATGCCGGCCGCGGTCTGGCTTCGGCTGTCCGCCGGTCTGGCCGCGGCCGGCGCGCTGGCCGGTTACGGCGGGGCGCTGGGCGGCCCGTTTCACCAGGAGGTCGATCACCTGCTGAACGGCCCGCTGGCCCCGTTCCGGAACGTGTACAAGCTGGAACCGGTCATCGCGGCCGCACTGGCGCTGGGGCTGGCGCACGCGGCCGCGATCTGGCTGGCGAGGACGCGCGGCAGGCAAGCCGCCCCCGTCCAGCGGATATTCACCGTGGAGGCCAGAGCCGTCGCGGGCCTGGTGCTGATCGGGCTCATGCTGCCGTACCTGTCCGGCCAGGTCCTGAACCCCGGCTCGTTTACCGCGATACCGCGCTACTGGTATCAGGTCGCCGCGTTCCTGGCGGCCCGGTCGCCGCTGAACACCGCTCTGGTGGTGCCCGCGGATGCGCACGGTGAGTACCTGTGGGGTGATCCGATCGACGACCCGCTGGTGGCCCTGGCCACATCACCGTGGGCCGAGAGCGCCCTGGTGCCCTACGGCGGCGCGGGATCGCAGATCCTGCTGCAGACGGCGGAGAACGCGATCGAATCGGGCGAACAGGTCAGCGGTCTGGCTGGCTACCTGCAGCGCGCCGGGATCCGCTACATCGTGGTGCGAAACGACCTGGACCCGGGGCAGGTAGGTTACACATCCGCGGCGCTCGTGCACCAGACCCTGGCGTTGTCCGGGTTCACCCGGGTCGCCTCGTTCGGGCCGTCCATCGGCGGCGCTCAGGTCGAACCGCGAGCCACCCGCGCGCAGCAGGCGGCGCTGCCCAGCTACCCGGCGGTCGAGGTCTACGCCGCGGCCGGCGCCGGACCCGCGCCGCCCAGCCCGGTGAGCATCCTGCCCGTCAGCCAGACCGTGCTGGTCAACGGGGGGCCAGACGCGCTGCTGCAGCTCACCGGGCAGCACCTGCTCGGCTCGGGTCAGCCCGCCATCATCGCCGGGGACCCGTTGCCCGTGAGGCCCGCGCAGTGGGCGGTCACCGACGGGCAGCGTCGCGCCGATACGCTGTTCGGCCTGGTCAATTCCAACGTCTCCTACACGTACACCGCGACCGAGACCAACCCGGCCGGCGCGGGGCAGCTCGGCCGGGCAGGCGGCCCGCCGCGGCAGCTGCTGCCGGTGCCGGCCACCGGACACCAGACGGTGGCCGTGCTGTCCGGCGCGGCGAGCGTGACCGTATCGTCCTACGGCTCGTGGATCGCCGACACCCAGCAGGACGACCCGGTGAACGCCTTCGACGGCGACCCGGCGACGGCGTGGGCGGAAGGCAACGAGCGGACGCCGGTCGGACAGTGGATCCAGATCAACTTCACCGGCCAGCTGGACCTGCCGGCCAGGATCGGGATTCGGCTGCTGGATGACAGCACGGACCGGGAGATCGCCAGCCTGCTCCGGGTATCCACGGCGGCTGGCAGCACCACCACCAAGATGGCGGCGACCGGCGCGGTCCAGCCGCTGAACGTGGTCCCCGGCCGCACCCGCTGGCTGCGCATCACGATCGCCGGCGCCCAGCGGGTCAGCCTGGGTTACCCGGGGGCGGGGATATCGGACGTGCTGATCCCCGGGGTCCGGGTGACCCGCCTGCTCCAGCCCGCGCAGGATCCGGCCGGCCAGCAGGCGGCCTCGGTCGTCTTCTCGTTCCACCAGCAGGTGCCGTCGCCGTTTGCCTTCGCGGACCCGGATGCCACCGCGCCGATGGCCCGCAGGTTCACCGTCGCCCACCCGGCCACGCTGCGGTTGCAGGCGTCCGCGCTCGCCGTGCCCGGCGCCGGGCTGGATGCGCTGCTTGACCAGATCAGCCCGCCTGGCCCGGGCCTGCTGCAGGTCAGCGTGGCCTCGACACCGGGCGCGCAGCCCGCCGGGTTCCCGGCGAGCCTGATCAGCGGATCGGGGGGCACGCCATGGACCGCCGACACAGCCGACCCGGTCATCCACCTGAGCTGGCAGGGCCAGCGCCGCATCGCGTCGATGATCGTGCGGCCGGCCGCGGGCCTGCCGTCCAGGCCGCTGAGCGTAAAGATCACCAGCCCGGACGGCACCCGGCAGGCGAGCATCGGGGCCGGCGGCCTGGTCAGGTTCTCCAGCCCGCTGACCACCGACCGGATCGACGTGTCCTTCCCGCGGGTGCGCACGGCCACCGTAGTCACCTCGACGGGCCAGCTGGAGACGGTCCCCGTCAGGCTGTCGCAGCTGTCGGTGCCCGCGCTGGCGGGCCTGCGCGCGGTCACGCCGGACGACCAGGCGAGGTTCACCCTCGCGTGTGGCCAGGGTCCGGCCCTGACCGTGGACGGGCGGGCTTACCCGACGTCGGTCAGCGGCACGATCGGCGAGCTGAGCCAGTACCTCCCGCTGCAGGTGCGGCTGTGCTCGCCGGGGGGCACGCTGAGCTTCGGCGCGGGGACGCATACGCTGACGGCGGCGACGCCCGGCACGTTCGCGGTCACCGACCTCAGCCTGACCAGCGTCAACGCTTCCGCAGCCGGGTCCGGCACCTCCCGCGCCGTGACCATCAGCAGCTGGCAGCCGGACCAGCGCCGTCTCAGCATCGGCCCGGGAGCAGCCTCCTACCTGGAGGTCCACGGCAACTACAACGCCGGCTGGGCCGCCACGCTGAACGGGCGGGAGCTCACGCCGGTACGCCTCGACGGCTGGCAGCAAGGCTTCATCGTGCCGGCCGGGCCGGGCGGCACGATCGCGCTCAGTTTCCGGCCGGCCTCGGCGTACCACATCGCCTTGGTCATCTCGGGGCTCGCCGTCGCCTTCCTGCTCGCCATCACGGCGTGGTCCTGCGCCGGACGCCGCCGTCGCGGGGCCGGGCGAGACGGGGAGGAGGACCCCCGGCTGGCGGTGCCGGGCGGCTGGTCGTCACCGCCGCCGCCCGCGGCCGCCGACGCCTCGCCGGGCGCCTGGGTAGGCGTGCTCGCCGTTGCCGCGCTGATTTTC
>JASHVM010000685.1:0-7008 GCA_030044595.1 Streptosporangiaceae bacterium | reverse complement strand
AGCCTGGGCGCCTTTGTCGGTCACCGGCCGGTCGCCGGGGCCATCTTCCACGACATGCGGCAGTGGTGGTGCGGCCGGGCCGTGCCGATGGCCGGCGTGTCCGCCGTCACGGTGGCGCCCGAGCACCGCGGCCAGGGCGTCGGCCGGCGGCTGATGACGGCCCTGCTGGATGAGGTGGCGGCGCGCGGCTACCCGCTGTCCGCGCTCTACCCCGCGACGATGCCGATGTACCGGGCGCTGGGCTGGGAACTCGCGGGCGCGAGAGAAACGGCCGCGATTCCCGCACGGTCATTGCGCGGCCTGGCCCCGCCCGACCCGGCCGCCGGCGAGCGCGCCCTAGCCGGGCCTGCCGTCCAGCCGGCGTTGCGGCGGGCCGGGCCCGCAGACGCCGGCGCGGTGATCTCGGTCATCGGCCGCGTGCACGAGGCGGCGCGCGACTGCGGCCCGATCACCTGGGACGCCGCGTCGGTCAGCCGCTGGCTCGCCGACCCGGATACGTACGCCTACCTCTGCGACGACGGCTTTCTCCTCTACCGGTGGCACAACGGGAACGACGCCCTGCTCGTCGAGGGCGCCGAGGCCATCTCCGGCCCGACCGCGCGCGCCTTCTGGTCGCTCGTCGGCTCACACGCCTCGATCGCGGAGAAGGTCTACGCCCGGGTCGGTCCGGCCGACGCGTTCTGGCGGCTGACCCGCGAGCGCGACGCCGACACCGACCACCGCTCGCTGTGGATGCTCCGCGTCGTCGACGCTGCCGCGGCCATCGCCGCACGCGGCTTCCCGCCCGCGGTCACGTTGAGCATCCCGCTGGTCATCGCGGACCACGCCCGTCCCGCCAACTCCGGCCGCTGGCACCTCGCCGTCGGCGAGGGCAAGGGCTCGCTGAACCCGATGACCGCCGCAGACTCGCCGCCCCCGAAGACACCGGGCGGTTCGCCCCCGGCCGGGCCGCTCACCCTGGGCGCGCGCGGCCTGGCCGCGCTGTACGCCGGGAATCCGGTAGCCGCGCTGCGCCAGGCCGGCCTGGCCACCGGCGGCTCGCCGGATAGCGACGCGGCTCTCGCCGCGGCGTTCGGCCCGACCGCCTACATGCTCGACTCCTTCTGAGCCGATTGACGCAACACGCCGGTCGCGGTGCGGGACCCGGACACCGCGGGCCGGTAGGTTCGTAGGCGAACAGATGTTCGTGGGAAAGCCGGACGCCGGCCCTGATCTGTATGACGTGGAGCACCTGGTGGGCCTGACGTACGCGCGGCACCCGATCCGGGTGCTCGGCGTGGATCCGGGCCTGACCAGGTGCGGCGTCGGGGTGGTGGACGGGGCGCCCGGGCGGGCGCTCACCCTGGTCCGGGTCGGGGTCATCAGGACGTCAGCCGATGACGAAATCGCGGTGCGGCTGCTCGCGATCGAGACGGAGATCGAGCGCTGGCTGGACACCTGCCAGCCCGACGCGGTGGCTGTGGAACGGGTCTTCAGCCAGCAGAACGTGCGTACGGTAATGGGAACCGCGCAGGCGGGCGCGATCGCGATCGTGTCCGCGGCGCGGCGGGGGCTCCCCGTCGCCTGGCATACTCCCAGCGAGGTCAAGGCCGCGGTGACGGGAAACGGGCGCGCCGGTAAGGACCAGGTCACGACGATGGTGACGAAGCTGCTGCGGATCACGGACCCGCCGCGCCCCGCGGATGCGGCCGACGCGCTCGCGCTGGCCATTTGTCATCTGTGGCGCGGCGGTGGCGCCGACCCGACGAGGCCGCGGCTCGCGGCCCTCGGCCGGTCGGCGGCGGCCAGCGTGAGGAGGTAGCGCATGATCGCTCATGTGCACGGAACGGTCGCCGGGGTCGCGCCCGACGGTGCCGTCATCGAGGTCGGCGGCGTCGGCCTGCGGGTGCAGTGCACCCCCGGCACGCTGGCCACGCTGAAGCCCGGAGAGCACGCCCAGGTGGCGACCTCCCTGGTGGTCAGGGAAGACTCGCTGACCCTGTACGGCTTCGGCTCCGATGACGAAAGGAACGTCTTCGAGCTCTTGCAGACGGCCAGCGGGGTCGGCCCGAGGCTGGCGCTGGCCATGCTGGCCGTGCATACGCCCGACGCGCTGCGCCGTGCCGTCACGGCCGAAGACCTGGGCGCGCTGACCATGGTCCCCGGCATCGGCAAGAAGGGGGCGCAGCGGATCGTGCTCGAGCTGAGGGACAGGCTCGGGCCGCCGGGCGAAACCGGTACCGCAGAGGTCGGCCTGCCGGGGTCCGAGCCGCTCCGGCGCCTCCCCTTGTGGCGCGACCAGGTGCAGTCCGGCCTGGTGAACCTCGGCTGGCCGGCCCGCGACGCCGACCAGGCGATCGCGGCCCTGGAACAAGACGGCACGATCGGCGCGGCGAACGGGGACGCGGTGGACGTCGCCACGGTCCTGCGCGCCGCGCTCCGCAGGCTCAGCAAGCAATGAGCGAGGACGACGCCCTGGCCAGGGCCGAACAAGCCGAGCTCGCCGCGCGCCGGGAAAGCCTGGGGGACGGGCCCAGTCCAGACGAAGGGCTGGTGTCCGCGCTGGCCGAGGCGGACGAACGAGCCATCGAAAGCGCGCTGCGGCCCAAGCGGCTCGCCGACTTCACCGGCCAGGCCCGAGTGCGCGAGCAGCTGTCCCTGATCCTGCAGAGCGCCCTGCGGCGTGGCCGGCCGCCGGATCACGTGCTGCTGTCCGGCCCGCCCGGCCTCGGCAAGACCACGATCGCGATGATCGTCGCCGCCGAGCTCGGCGCGCCGTTGCGCATCACCAGCGGCCCGGCGATCGAGCGTTCCGGCGACCTGGCGGCGGTGCTGTCCACGCTCAGCGAGGGCGAGGTGCTGTTCATCGACGAGATCCACCGCCTGGCCCGGCCCGCCGAGGAAATGCTCTACCTGGCCATGGAAGACTTCCGGGTCGACGTGGTGATCGGCAAGGGACCGGGCGCGACCGCCATCCCCCTGGACATCGCCCCGTTTACGCTGGTCGGGGCGACAACGCGGGCCGGGCTGCTGCCCGCTCCGCTGCGGGATAGGTTCGGGTTTACCGCACATTTGGACTTCTACGCCCCCGACGAACTCGAGCACATCATCCGCAGGTCAGCCGGGCTGCTCGGGGTGACGCTCACCGACGAGGGCGCGGCCGAGCTGTCAACCCGGTCGCGAGGGACGCCGCGGATCGCCAACCGGCTGCTCCGCCGGGTCCGCGACTACGCCGAAGTCCGGGCCGACGGCGTGGTGACCGAGCAGGTCGCCCGGGCCGCGCTCGAGCTCTACGAGGTGGACTCCCATGGCCTGGACCGGCTCGACCGGGGAGTACTGGACGCGGTGGTCCGCCGGTTCGGCGGCGGACCGGTCGGCCTGTCTACGCTGGCCGTGGCGCTGGGGGAGGAGGCCGAGACCGTCGAGGTGGTGGCGGAGCCTTTCCTGGTCCGGTGCGGGCTGCTGGCGCGGACCCCGCGCGGGCGGGTGGCCACCGCGGCCGGCTGGGCCCATCTCGGCCTCACGCCGCCGCCGGCGCTCGCCGAATCGCCCACTTTGTTCGACTAGCCGCGCAGCGTCACTCGCCCGAATAACCGCGCCCAGGTCACGATCACCCGGCAAAACCTCGTAGCCTGTTGGTGCGTGGTCCAAGCGCGGTTAAACTTCGGCAGTTGGTCGTTGGGTCCGCCGCGACCACGCCTCGCAGAACCAACTGGAAGGATGCCCCGGTCATGGGGACTACAGCAGCAGCCGTCGAAGCGGCGTCGAAGTCGTCAGGCAGCAGTTCGTTTACGTTCATACTCCTGATCGCAATCGTCTTTATCGGCTTTTATTTCCTGATGATCAGGCCGCAGCGCCGCCGCCAGCAGCAGGTCCAGCAGCAGCGCACCGTAACCCCCGGCGCCAGGGTCCGCACCACGGCCGGGATGTACGCCACGGTGAGCGCGGTCGACGGCGACGACGTGATCCTTGAGGTCGCACCCGGCGTGGACGTCCGCTACATGAAGCGCTCCATCATGGAGGTCGTCTCTCCCGGGGACGCCGAAACCAGCGACACCGCCGCGGACGCCCACCCGGACGGGTACGCCGACGACGACTACGCGACCCCGGACGACTCCGACACGTCCGAGGCCAGCGAGGACGCCGAGTCAGCGACCGAGGGCCTGGCCGATTCCCACGACGGCGTGGCCGGGTCAGGCAACGCGTTCTGAGCCGTCGGCTGGCTTGAGGGACCGACAGATCTAAGACAGGCGGAGAAGTGGCAGGCCCAACGAATACCGCGCCGCATCCCGGGCGGGCGCTCGCGGTGCTCGGCGCGCTTATCGTGATCATGCTCCTGGGCATTGTCGGCGGGAACCTGTTCAGCCCGAGCCAGTGGCACAACGATTTCAAGGTCGGCCTCGGCCTCGACCTGTCCAGCGGCACCCAGGTGACCCTGCAGGCGAAGACGCTGGACGGGAAACCCCCGTCCAGCTCCGCGATGAGCGCGGCGACCTCCGTCATCCTGGCGCGGGTCAACGGAACCGGCAACTCCGGCGCGCAGGTCCAGCCGCAGGGCAGCGACCTGCTCGTGGTGACCGTGCCGGGCAAGGGCTCGGAGCAGACGATCGCGCTGGTGAGCCAGACCGCCCTGCTCATGTTCCGCCAGGTGCTCCTCTACGAGCCGTACACCGGGTCCAGCAGCTCGTCCTCGTCGGCCAGCTCGGGCGCCTCGGCCAGCGCCAGCCCTTCGGCGAGCGCGAGTCCCTCGGCAACGGCCACCCCCTCCCCGTCCGCCAGCGCCACCAGCACGGCGAAGACCTCCGCCAAGATCGTCCCTGACGTCGCCGCCAGCGCGTCCGCGAGCGCGAAGGCCACCCCTTCGGCCACGGCGAGCCCGAGCGCCAGCCCCAGTGCCAGCCCCAGTGCCAGCTCGTCGTCCTCGACCAGCGCCACCGTGTACGGGGACCAGAGCCTGGTGAACAAGAACGTGCTCAAGCTCTTCAACAAGCTGGTCTGCACGCCGAATGACACGCAGGCGTGGAAATCCCAGGTCGGCTACGACACCGATACCCCTTACAACAATCCGGACGAGCAGGTCGTGGCCTGCGGCCAAAACGGGGGCCAGTGGGGCAAGTACGCGCTTGACGTGGCCAAGGTGCAGGGCAAGTGGGTCACCTCGGCCACCGCGCAGCTGTCCACGACCTCCAACCAGTGGCAGGTCAACCTGACGCTGAACAGCGAGGGCACGTCCGCGTTCAGCACGCTGACCTCGCACCTGTACGACACGTACTACTCGGGCGCGCAGAGCGGCGATGAGGACGACAGCATCCTGGACCAGGTGGCCATCGCCCTGGACGGCAACGTCGTGTCGGCCCCGGAGATCCAGCAGCCCATCCCCGGCGGAGACGCCCAGATCACCGGTAGCTTCACCCAGGAGCAGGCGACCCAGCTGCAGAACGTGCTGAAGTTCGGCTCGGTTCCGCTGGACCTCAAGCCCCTCTACACCACCTCGGTCTCCGCCCAGGTGGGCCGGGACCAGCTGGTCGCCGGCCTGATCGCGGCCGCCATCGGGCTGTCCCTCGTGGTGGTCTACTCCTTCGTGTACTACCGCGGCCTCGGCGTGGTGTCGGTCTCGAGCCTGATCATCTCCGGCTTGCTCACCACCTTGTCGGTGATCCTGCTGACCAAGTACCAGAACTTCCACCTCGAGCTTTCCGGGATCGCCGGCCTGATCGTGGCGATCGGCATCACCGCGGACTCGTTCGTCGTGTTCTTCGAACGATTGCGGGACGAGGTGCGCGAGGGCAAGCAGCTGCGCCCCGCCGTCGAGGCCGGCTGGAAGCGCGCCCGGCGTACCATCCTGGTCTCCGACACGGTGTCGTTCCTGGCCGCGCTTTTGCTGTACTACTTCGCCATCGGCGAGGTCAAGGGGTTCGCGTACACCCTCGGCCTGACCACCATCATCGACGTGGTGGTCGTGTTCCTGTTCACCAAGCCGATGGTGACGCTGCTGGCCCGGACCAGGTTCTACGGCAACGGCCACCCGCTGTCCGGCCTCGACCCGGCCCGGCTCGGCGCCCGCACGCCCTGGCGGTCTTCGGTCCGCAACCCGGTCAGGCGCAGGCCTGATTCCGCGACGCGCCGCACGGTCTCCCGCCCTACGGAGGGTTCATAATGTCGCGCCTGGGCCAGATAGGCGGCAGGCTCTACCGCGGCGAGGTGTCGGTCAACTTCGTCGGGCGCAGGCGCCTGTGGTACATGATCTCCGGGGTGATCCTGGTGATCAGCATCCTGGCCCTGATCTTCCGCGGCCTTGACTTCAGCGTCGACTTCAAGGGCGGGGCGGTGCTGACCTTCCCGGCGCCGTCGGCCACGCTCAGCCAGGTGCAGACCGCCGTCAGCGACGGCGGCGTCAGCGGCGCCGTCGTGCAGCAGACCCATACCGCTGGCCAGCCGGCCGGCTGGCAGGTGCAGACCAAGGCGCTGACCGAGCCGGAGACCCTCGCGCTGGAATCGGCGCTGTCGACCAAGCTCGGCGTGAACGGGAACGACATCAGCACCACCACCGTCGGACCAAGCTGGGGCAGCCAGATCTCCACCAAGGCGCTGGAGGCCCTGATCGCCTTCCTGGTCGTGATCGTGCTGTACCTGTCGATCGCCTTCGAGTGGAAGATGGCGGTGGCGGCCTTCGTGGCCCTGCTGCACGACCTGGTGATCGCCACCGGCGTGTACGCGCTGGCCGGATTCCAAGTCAGCCCGGCGACCGTCATCGGGCTGCTGACCATCCTGGGCTACTCGCTGTATGACACGGTGGTGGTCTTCGACAAGGTCCGGGAGAATACCGCCGGCCTGCTCAGCGGGGCCAGGAGCACCTACAGCGACGCGGCGAACCTCGCCCTGAACCAGACGCTGGTCAGGTCGATCAACACGTCCATAATCGCGCTGCTGCCGGTCAGCGCGATCCTCATCGTCGCCACCGCCTTGCTCGGCGCCAACAACGAGCTCGAGGAACTCGCGCTGGTGCTGTTCGTCGGCATGCTGTCCGGC
>JASHVM010000684.1:0-17205 GCA_030044595.1 Streptosporangiaceae bacterium | reverse complement strand
GCCACGGGCTCGCCGGCCCGGCCAGCGGCCGGCTCCCGGCCCGCCACCGGCTCGGCCAGGCGCGGGTTGGCGCCAACCGCCTGCAGCATCTCCTCGCGCAGCTCACCCGGACCCGGGCGGCTGACGGCCCCGCGCAGCACCTGGCAGTCTTCGGGGTGCCGGGTCAGGTGGTCGGCCAGGCCGGCGCTGACGCCGAGCACGGCGGTCAGCCGGTCTCGGAAGTCAGGCTCGTCGCGCAGCGCTTGGCGCAGGGCTGGCGGGTCTTTCGCCGCGCCGAACAGCCGCGCCAGCCCGGTCAGCGCCAGATCGGGATCGGCCGCGGCGGCGAGCGCGGACAGCACCGGGTCGGCCTTCAGCTCATCGCGAGTACCGCCGAGATCGGTGAGCAGCAGGCGTTCGGCCCGGGCAGCGTCCGCGAAACCCATCCGGGCCAGCCGTCCCGCCAGCGTGGTCCGCGAACTGCTCACGCGAGCAAAGGTATACCGGCGCGCTGGCCGGCGCGGAACCTGTCGGAGCCCGCAGCGGGCGCTCGGGAGCGGCGTCACCAGTACCTAACCGTCGGTTCCCGCGGGTCTATAGTGGCGGCGATGACGGCTACAGACCCGCGGGAGCACGGCGTGAAGAGCCTCTACATAGCTGGAAAGTGGACACCGGCCGAGGATGGCGGGACGTCGCAGACGATCAACCCGTTCGACGCCGCCCCGCTGGACACCGTCGCCGAAGCGTCCGCGGCCGATGTCGACGCGGCGGTAGCGGCCGCCCGCGAGGCGTTCGATGAAACCGCGTGGCGCCGGTCGACGGTGACCGAGCGCACCTTCATGCTCGGCAAGATCGCCGACCTGCTGCAGCGGGACCGCGAGCAGCTGGCGCACACCGAGAGCCTCGACACGGGCAAGACGCTGAACGAGGCCCGTGCCGACGTGGATGACACCACCGCCGTATTCCGGTACTACGCGGGGATCGCCGGCTCGCACGCGGGACGCGTGGTCGACCCGGGCCGGCCCGGCGTGGCCAGCCGGATCACGCACGAGCCGGTCGGCGTCTGCGCGCTCATCGCGCCCTGGAACTACCCGCTGCTGCAGATCTCGTGGAAGCTTGCGCCCGCGCTGGCGGCAGGCAACACCACCGTGGTCAAGCCGAGCGAGCTGACCCCGCTGTCCACGGTGGCGCTGGTCGCGCTCTGCGAGGAGGCCGGCCTTCCGCCGGGAGTGGTGAACCTGCTGCTCGGCCAGGGGAGCACGGTGGGCCAGGCGCTGATCGAGCACGCCGGCGTGGACCTGATCTCCTTCACCGGAGGTCTCGCCACCGGCGAGAAGATCATGGCTGCGGCGGCGAGCGGGGTGCGGCGCGTCGCGCTCGAGCTCGGCGGGAAGAACCCGAACATCGTGTTCGCCGACACCGACTTCGACACCGTGGTCGACAACGCGCTGACCGCCGCGTTCCTGCATTCCGGGCAGGTGTGCTCGGCCGGCGCCCGGCTGATCGTTCAGGACAGCCTGCACGACAGCTTCGTCGCCGAGCTGGCCGCGCGCGCGGACCGGATCCGGCTGGGCAGCGGCCTGGACCCGGAGACCGAATGCGGCCCGCTGATCTCCGCCGCGCACCGGGCCAAGGTGGAGCGGTACATCTCGCTCGGGCTGGCCGAGGGCGCGGAGCTGCTGGCCGGGGGGAAGCGCCCGTCCGAGCCCGAGCTGGCCAGGGGTTTCTTCCTGCGGCCGACGGTGTTCGCCGGGTGCCGGCGGGAGATGGCTGTGGTGCGCGATGAGGTGTTCGGTCCGGTAGTGACGGTCGAACGGTTCAGCACGGAGGAAGAAGCGATCCGGCTCGGCAACGACACGAGTTACGGCCTGGCCGGCGCCGTCTGGACTTCTGAGGCGGGACAAGCCGAGCGGGTCGCGGGCGCGCTGCGCCACGGCACGGTCTGGATCAACGACTATCACCCCTACCTGCCGCAGGCGGAGTGGGGGGGCTTCGGCAAGTCTGGCGTCGGCCGTGAGCTTGGCCCCTCCGGCCTGGACGAGTACCAGGAGAAGAAGCACATCTACCACAACACCAGCCCGGCGCCCGCGCGCTGGTTCTCCGGCTAAGCCCGCGGCGAACCTGGTTCAGGACGGTTCTTGCGCCTCCGCCGGTGTGGTAGGCATTTGAGCATGGTCGAACTCGTCCCGCGCGAGGTGCTCTTCGGCAACCCCGAGCGCGTCAGCCCGCACATCTCACCCGACGGCACCCGGCTGGCCTGGATAGCGCCGCACGAGGGGGTACTCAACGTCTGGGTCGCGCCGATCGGGAACGACGGCGTCGACTGGGACGCCGCGACGATGGTGACTGACGACACCGACCGGGGCATCCGGGTCTTCGCGTGGGCGCGGGACGACAGGCACCTGCTGTACCTGCAGGACACCGGGGGCGATGAGAACTGGCGGCTGTATGACGTCGACCTGGAGACGATGACCAGGCGCGACCTCACGCCCTACGACGGCATCCAGGCCCGGATCATCGCCACCAGAAAGAGTCATCGCGACGAGGTACTGGTCGGGATGAACCGGGACAACCCGCAGCTGCACGACGTCTACCGGCTGGACCTTAAGACGGGGGAGCTAGCCAAGCTGATCGATAACCCCGGGTACGCAGGCTGGCTCGCGGACGAGGACATGGTGGTCCGCGCCGCGATCTCGCCGCTGCCCGACGGCGCGTTCGACTTGCTGGTCCGCGACAGCGCGGACGGCGACTGGCGGACGCTGCTGACCATACCCGCCGATGACGCCCCGGCCAGCAACGTGCTGGCGTTCACCGGCGACGGCAAGTCCTTGATCGCGATCAGCTCGGTCGGGGCGAATACAGGCCGGCTGGTGAAGATCGACCTTGCGTCCGGCGACGCTGAGGTGCTGCTCGAAGACCCGGAGGCTGATGTCACGGGCGCGATTCTGCACCCGGACACGCGCGAGCCGCAGATCGCTGCGGTGCTCAAGGACCGCGTCGAGTACCACGTGCTCGACCCGATGGTCGAGCCCGACTACGAGGCCATCCGGGCGCTGCACCCGGGTGATCCGGGCCTGGTCGGCCGGGACGAAGCCGACGCGACCTGGCTGGTCGCGTTCGACGACGACGCCGGGCCGGTGCAGTACTTCGCCTACGACCGGGCCAGCCGCGCGGCCAGCTTCCTGTTCAGCAGCAGGCCCGAGCTGTCGCGGTACGAGCTGGCCCGGATGGAGCCGTTCTCCTACACCACGCGGGACGGGCTGACCGTGCACGGGTACGTCACCTTCCCGCCCGCTGGCGAGCGGTCCGGGCTGCCCGCGGTGCTCAACGTGCACGGCGGCCCGCAGGCGCGCGACGTATGGGGCTGGGATCCTGAGGCCCAGTGGCTGGCCAACCGGGGCTACCTGTGCATCCAGGTGAACTACCGCGGCTCGACCGGCTACGGCAAAGCGTTCGTCTCGGCCGGCGACCGGGAGTGGGGCGCCAAGATGCACGATGACTTGCTCGACGCGGTCGGGTACGTGATGGCTCAGGGCTGGGCCGACCCGGGCCGGATCGCGATCTACGGCGGGTCGTACGGCGGCTACGCGGCGCTGGTCGGGGCGGCATTCACCCCGGACGTTTTCCGCTGCGCGGTCGACATCGTCGGTCCTTCCAACCTGCAGACGCTGCTCGAGACGATCCCGCCGTACTGGGCGCCGATGAAGGCGCAGCTGTACAAGCGGGTCGGGAACCCCGAAACGGACAAGGATTTCCTCTGGTCCCGCTCGCCGCTGTCCCGGGCCGGCGATATCCGCATCCCGCTGCTGATCGCCCAGGGCGCCAACGACCCGAGGGTCAAGCAGGCCGAGTCGGAGCAGATCGTCGCCGCGCTGGCCGAGCACGGGATCGACTACGAGTACATGCTGTTTCCCGACGAGGGCCACGGCTTCGCCAAGCCCGAGAACCGGCTGAAGTTCTACGCCGCGGCCGAGCGCTTCCTGGCCGGGTACCTGGACGGCCGCTACGAGGAGTGACGCCAGCCAGGCGCCGGAGCCAGCCTCAGAGCAGGGGGAGATATCGACCCAGCTCGTATTCGGTGACCTGACGGCGGTATTCCTGCCACTCCTCGCGCTTGTTGCGCAGGAAGAAGTCGAAGACGTGCTCCCCTAGCGTCTCCGCGACGAGCTCGCTGTCCTGCATCACCCTGATCGCCTGGTCCAGGTCCTGCGGCAACGGCCGGATACCGAGCGCGCGGCGCTCGGCGGAGGTCAGCGCCCACACGTCGTCCTCCGCGCCCGGCGGCAATTCGTAGTCGTCCTCGATGCCCTTCAGCCCGGCGGCCAGGATCACCGCGAACGCCAGGTACGGGTTGCAGGCGGCGTCCACCGAGCGGAACTCCACCCGCGTCGAATTGCCCTTCTGCGGCTTGTACATCGGCACCCGGACCAGGGCCGAGCGGTTGTTGTGCCCCCAGCACACGTACGCCGGGGCCTCGCCGCCCGCGCCCGCCGTCCGCTCCGCCGCGCCCCACAGCCGCTTGTAAGAGTTCACCCACTGGTTGCAGACCGCCGTGATCTCCGGTGCGTGCTGCAGCAGCCCGGCGATGAACGCCCGGGCGGTCTTGGACAGCTGGAACTCCGCTCCGGCCTCGTAGAACGCGTTCTTGTCGCCTTCGAACAGCGATACGTGGGTGTGCATGCCGGAACCAGGGTGATCGGTGAATGGCTTCGGCATGAACGTGGCGTACACGTCCTGCTCGATCGCCACCTCCTTCATGACCAGCCGGAACGACATGATGTTGTCGGCGGTGGTCAGCGCGTCGGCGTACCGCAGGTCGATCTCCTGCTGTCCCGGCGCTCCCTCATGGTGGCTGTACTCCACCGAGATGCCCATCGACTCCAGCATCGTGATCGCGGTCCGGCGGAAGTCATGCGCGATGCTGTGCGGCGTGTGATCGTAGTAGCCGCCGGTATCGATCGGCCGCGGCCTGGCGCCCGGCTCGGGCCGCTCCCTCAGCAGGAAGAACTCGATTTCCGGATGGGCGTAGAAGGTGAAGCCGAGTTCCGAGGCCCGGCCGAGGTTGCGCTTGAGCACCCAGCGCGGGTCCGCGTACGACGGCGACCCGTCGGGTAGCAGGATGTCGCAGAACATCCGCGCGACGCCCGGGTACTCACCCCGCCACGGCAGCAGCTGGAACGTCGACGGGTCCGGCCTGGCGATCATGTCCGCCTCATAGACCCGGGCGAAGCCCTCGATCGCGGAGCCGTCAAAGCCGATCCCGTCGGCGAACGCGCCTTCCAGCTCGGCGGGCGCGACCGCCACCGACTTCAGCGTGCCGAGTACGTCGGTGAACCAGAGCCGGACGAACCGGATGTCCCGCTCCTCCAGCGTGCGCAGCACGAACTCTTCCTGCTTGTCCACGGCTATCACCTTAGACGTTCACTGGGGCCTGATCGGTGTCTCGCTGCTCCGGCCCGCGGCCGGCGCGCAGCTATCAGTGAGTCTGCCCGCCGAGTGTTTCCGCGCGGTTACAGGGCCTTGCTCGCGCGGAGACCGGCCGGTCGCCGGACGGCCTAGGCTGGAAGCGTGGCGATGCTGAGGATCGCGCTTGCCCAGGTCGATCCCACGGTCGGTGACCTGGACGGGAACGCGGGGATGATCATCGAGTGGACCCGGCGGGCCGCCCGGCGAGGGGCCAGGGTCGTGGTGTTCCCCGAGATGATGCTCACCGGGTACCCGGTCGAGGATCTGGCCCTGCGGACGTCGTTCGTTGAAGCGTCTGTCACCACCCTGCACGCGGTGGCAGCGCGGCTCGGCGCCGGCGGGCTGGGCGGGGTGGCCGTGGTAGCGGGTTACCTGGACCGGCGGACCGATCTGGCGCCGCGCACGGGGTTGCCGGCCGGCGCGCCGATGGACGCGGCGGCGCTGCTGTACGGCGGGCGCGTCGTCATCACTTCGGCCAAGCACCACCTGCCGAACTACGGGGTGTTCGACGAGTTCCGCTACTTCGTGCCCGGCAGCACGCTGCCGGTCTTCCGGCTACCGGCGGACGACGGCCAGAACGTGGACATCGCCACCGCGATCTGCGAGGACCTGTGGCAGGAAGGCGGCCCGGTCGCCGTATGCGCGCGGGCCGGAGCGGGCCTGCTGGTGGTGCCGAACGCGTCACCCTACGAGCGGGGCAAGGACGACGTCCGGCTGGACCTGGTCGTGCGGCGGGCCAGGGAGGCGGGAGCCGCGCTCGCCTACGCGAACATGATCGGCGGCCAGGACGAGCTGGTGTTCGACGGCGACTCGATCCTGGTGGCCGCGGACGGCACGCTGCTCGCCCGTGGGCCGCAGTTCGAGGAGGCCCTCGTCGTCGCCGACCTCGACCTGCCCGCGGCAGCTGCCGCGCCGGTGCCCGGCGACGAGCCGGTGGACGCGGGAGACGGCACGATGATCACGATCAAGCGGGTGACGCTGCCGCCGTCGGACTCCGGGCAGGCAGCGGCCGAGGGGCCGGAAGACCCGAGCGGACCGGAGCAACCCGAGGAACCGGGAGAAGCCACGAGGGCGGAGCACGCCGGGGACCCGCTCTGGCCGCGGCTGTCGGATCCGGCCGAGGTCTACGGGGCGCTGGTGACCGGGGTCAGGGACTACGTGCGCAAGAACGGGTTCCGTTCGGTCATCCTGGCGCTGTCCGGCGGCATCGACTCGGCTCTGACCGCGACGATCGCCGCGGACGCGATCGGCCCGGGACGCGTGCACGTGGTGCTGATGCCCAGCCGCTACTCCTCCGAGCACTCGGTCACCGACGCCGAGGACCTGGTCAAGCGGCAGGGCCTGAACGCGGTGACGATCCCGATCGCCTCGATGGTCGACGCGTTTACCGAGGAGCTCGCGCCGGCCGGGTTCCCGGCGACCGGGCTGCCCGCCGAGAACCTGCAGTCCCGGGTGCGCGGCGTGGTGCTGATGGGGCTGTCCAACGCCGGCGGGCACCTCGTGCTCACCACGGGCAACAAGAGCGAGCTCGCGACGGGCTACTCGACGCTGTACGGCGACTCGGCAGGCGGGTTCGGGCCGATCAAGGATGTGCCCAAGACGCTGGTCTGGGAGCTGGCCAGGTGGCGCAATTCCGAGGCCGGACGCGGAGGGGCTACTCCCCCGATCCCGGAGAACTCCATCACCAAACCGCCAAGCGCCGAGCTCGCGCCCGGGCAGCTGGACACCGACTCGCTCCCGCCGTACGACGTGCTCGACCCGCTGCTCGACGACTACGTCGAGAAGGACATGGGGATCGCGCAGCTCGTCGCCGCGGGCCATGACCCGGCACTGGTCGAGCGGGTGGTGCGGATGGTCGACGCGGCCGAGTTCAAGCGGCGTCAGTACCCGCCCGGCCCGAAGATCAGCCAGAAGAACTTCGGGCGCGACCGGCGGCTGCCGATCACCAACCGCTGGCGCGAGGCGCTGCCCTCGTAGCTGCGCGACCCCGCGAGAGCGGGGTCGCGATCGCTCACGCGCTCAGCGCGGTGCCCGGGCGGACAGCCCCAGCAGCAGCCCGTCGACCACGCGCGTCGCGAAGTCGCCGTCGAACGTCCGGTCCACGGACTTCTCCTGGGCCATGACGGCGCCGGTCAGCGCGAGCACGGCCACCTCGACGTCGGTGTCGGGGCGCAGCTCGCCGGTCTCGATGCCACGGCGGATGACGGTCCGCATGACGTCGCGCCGCGGCTCCACCACCGTCTCCTTGTACCGCGCCATCAGCCGCGGGTACTTCTCGCCCTCGCCGAGCAGCAGCGCGTAGCGCCGCGCCTTCCGGGGGTCGGCCTTGTCCGCGCACATCACCTCGACCATCGCGATCAGGTCGTCCCGGACAGAGACGCCCTCGGGTTCTGGCAGCGGCGACTTCAGCGAGCCGAGCGCGGCGAGCAGGAGCTCCTCCTTGTTCGGCCAGCGGCGGTAGATGGTCGCCTTGCCGACCCCGGCCCGGGCGGCGACCAGCTCGACGCAGACCCCTTCGAACCCCTGCTCGGCGAACAGGTCGAGCGTCGCCTCGATGATCGCCTGCTCGGCCTGCTCGCTGCGCGGGCGGCCGGGCCGGCGGCCGGAGCCCGGCGACCCCCCGGTCGACCTGGTCTCGGTGCCCGGGTCGGACTCCGGAACCACGGTCACGGGCTGCATCGGCGTCTCACCCCTCCCGGTCAGCTGTGTTGAGCATGTCGTTTTCCAGTATGGCCAGCTCGGCCTCGTAAGCGCGACTGTCAGTCGGCGCGGCTTGCGCGGCCGGCCGCGGGCGGCCGGGCATCCAGCGCAGCACCACGAACCCGCCGGCCAGGACGAGCAGCGCCGCGACCAGCGTGGTGACGTGCATGGCGTGCACGAACGCGTCGTTCGCGGGAGCCAGCAGCGACCGTCCGGCCGTACCGAGCTGCTGCGCGACCGCCTGGGTGGAGGTGATCGACGAGGAGGCGGCCCCGCGGTCGGCCGCGGGCAGGCCGGTCAGCGACGGGTCGAGCGCGTTCCGGTAGAACACCGCCAGGATCGAGCCGAGGATCGCGACGCTGAGCGCGACGGCCACCTGCCGCGCGGTGTTGGTCAGGGCCGAGCCGGAGCCGGCCCGCTCGCGCGGCAGCACGTCCATGACCGAAGCGGTCGCGGTGGGCATCACGATGCCCATCGCCGCGCCCTGGACGGCGAAGAGCACGCCGAGCAGCCAGATCGGGGTAGCCGTGCCGAGCGTGGCGTAGCCCGCCACGGCGGCGGCCATGACGAACATGCCTGCCGTGCCCACGGCCTTGGCGCCGAAGCGCCGGACCAAACTGGCGCCGCGCGGCGCCAGCACCAGCTGCCCGACCGCGAACGGGACGGTCAGCAGACCGGCCGTCAGCGGGGTGTAACCCCGGACGTTCTGCAGGTAGAAGCTGGTGAAGAAGAAGACCCCGCCCATGCCGAAGAACACCAGCCCGAGCGCGCCGACCGAGGCGGAAAGCCGCCGGTCGCGGAACAGGCGTACGTCAAGCGACGGGTGCGAGATCCGGGCCTCATACCACGCGAAGGCGGCGAGGACCGCCAGCCCGCCCGCGATCGGGCCGAGCACCCCCGGGTGCAGCCACGAGCCGCTGTCGCCGCCCTGCACGATCCCGTAGACCAGGAGCAACAGGCCCGCGATCGACAGCAGGACGCCGACGTAGTCGATCGTCCCGGCCACGGGGTTGCGTGATTCCGGCACCAAAATCGCGGCGGCGATCGCGCCGGCGGCGGTCACCGGCACGTTGATGAGGAAAACCGAGCCCCACCAGAAGTGGTCGAGCAGCAGGCCGCCCAGGACCGGGCCGGTGGCGATGCCGATGCCGACCGCCATGGCCCACAGCCCGATCGCCCGCGGCCGTTCGGCGGGCTCGAAGACGTTGGAGATGATGGACAGGGTCTGCGGCATGACCGCGGCGCCGCCGAGGCCCATCGCGGCCCGGGCGAAGATCAGCTGCTCCGGCGACCGTGAGTAGGCCGAGAGCAGCGAGGCGATGCCGAACAGCGCCAGCCCAATCATGAGCATGCGCTTACGGCCGACCCGGTCACCGATCACGCCGAAGGTGAACAGCAGGCCGGCGAAGACCAGCGTGTAGGAGTTGATGGCCCATTCGAGCTGGCTCTGGCTAGCGCCGAGGCCCCCGTGCGGCTCGGCGATAGTCTTCAGCGCCACGTTGAGCACCGTGTTGTCGATGACGATGGCGAGCAGCCCGACGATCAGCACGCTGAGGATGGCCCAGCGGCGGCGGTAAATCGTCTGCGTGTCCATGTGTCCCTTCCGGATCACTCGCTTTACCGGCCCCGGGGCGGTCCCGGAAACCCCGACGGAAGTTCCCGCGCGGAACCGGGAAGGCGGACGACCGTCGGCGTGTTGCCGTGATCAGAGCTTCCGGGTAGCGCAACTATCGATACGGAACAGTCTCGTATCGGAATATATTTCCGGCTCTTCAGTGTGATCCGCGCCACATCCGGGTGTGGGTCCGTAGCTCGCCGCGGGCCGGTCAGCGCAGCACGCCGGGACGGCCCCGGTCAGGAATCACCCATCCAAGGGGCCGCTAGGGGGCGATGTCTACCTGGAGGAGCCGCCCGGAGTCCGGGTCGATGACGAGGGTCAGCGTGAGCGTGGCGTGCTGCCCGACCAGTTCGACGGTGGCCGACGAGGCGCCGTCGCCCGCCCTGTACGCGCCGAGGCGGCATTCTCCGGACCACGCCGCGGCCATCCGGAGGCGGCGGACGGCCAGGCCGACATCCACGGATCCGGCGACCGGGACCGATGGTGGCCAGCCGCGGTCGGTCCCGTTCAGCCACGCGATGAGCGCGTCCAGCGTGCCGCGGAGAAGCGAGCCCGCCGCGGGCGGTACGGCCAGCGTCAAAGACTGAACCAGGGGCGGGCGTTCCGGGTTGAGCTGGATCTGGACCTGGACTTCGCCGCGCTCCCCCACGAGCCACCAGCGGCAGTGGGCTGGCGTGTCGAACTCCGGGCGCCGACCCGTGTCGTCACGGAAGTCCCCGATGCGCTCGCGGATCAGGGCGATGACCTGCCGCCGTTCGGAGAACGGCGCGTCCCGCGCCACGTTCGGCGAGAACAGGCGCGCCGCCTCGGCGTCGTCCCAGGACCGCAACAGGGCGCTTGCCGCGTCCCGCGCGGCCAGTGTCTCCGGCCAAGGCCCGGCACTCCGGGTTTCCCGCGGCGGGTTGGCCTCAGCCGGCGCCAGCGCCACGGCGTAGCCGTGAGCGGGCCGGTCGCGCTGCCGCAGGACCTCGCCCAGGAGCCGGGCGGCGAACATCCCCAGCGCCGCGTACGTGCTGTTGCCGAGCGCGATCACGCCGGTGCCCGTGGCCGGGTGCCAGCGCATGTTGCTGCCGAAACCCGGGTACCCGCCGCTGTGGCTGACCACCCGGCCCAGGACCGGGTGATCCTCCAGGAACAGCCCGAACCCGTAGGCCGACAGCACCGGGGTCGTATTCCCGGGGAAGCCGGCCGGCTGGGTCCACCCGGTGAGCACCTGAGGCAGCTGCATCTCCCGCCGGGTAGCGCGCCGTACCGGATGCGCACCGCCGGCCTCGGGACCGCCGGGCGGGAACGCGGCGGCGAAACCAGCCACCCACCGGGTGAGGTCCCGCACGCAGCTGAAGACCCCTCCCATCGGGGCGAACGCACCGCACGGGTCCAGTGCCACCTCCGACCAGCCCGCGCCCCTGTCCCCATTCCCCGTCACTCGCCGGTAGCCGCGGGCCAGCTCCCGCGCGTCGAAGTCGTCGGTCTCGAATCCGGTGCGGGTCATGCCGAGGGGGCGGAGCAGGCGGCTGCGGATGTAATCGGGGTAGGCAACGCCGGTGACGGCGGTGATGACCCGGCCGAGGATCGCGTAGCCGAGGTTGGAGTACTCGAACCGGGTGCCCGGTGCCCAGTTGAACCGCACACCGCCGGACAGGAACTCGGCGAACTCTTTGAGCGGCAATCCCTGCTGCCGGTCGCCCCACGGGTCGTCGGTGGGGAAACCCGCGGTCATGGTCAGCAGGTGACGGAGTGACACGCGCGGCGAGTCCGGGCTGACCGGCGGCCAGTCGCGCAGTTCGCGGGCATACGTATCGGCCGGGTCGTCGAGCTGCAAAGCGCCGTCGTCGCGCAGCGCGAGTATCGCCGATGCGGTGAAGCTCTTCGTCATCGAGGCGATGCGGAAGACGGTATCGGCGTCCGGCGGCGGCCCGCCGAGATACCGCTCGCCGAGCCCGGCCGCGTGCACGAGCTCGGAGCCGATGACGATCCCGTAGGCCAGTCCAAGCTGTCCGCCGCGCTGTTGGTAGCTCGCGGCCAGAGCGTCCACGTCGGCGAAGTCAACCATCGTCCCAGTCTCCCAGAATCGTTCGGTCGTTCCGCCCGCGCCAGTGACGTGCGATCATTTAACCGTCCGGGTACGCCGTTCCGGCGACACGAGACACGGAGGTCGATACAGATGTCACAGCACGCTGACGTATACATGGCCGCGACAGGGCAGCGGACCACTTCGGAGCCACTTTACGGCGGGTCCGGCACCGGGCGCCGGGTCACCGTCCGCGATATCGCCGCCGCCAAGGCTCGCGGCGAGAAGTGGCCCATGCTCACCGCGTACGACGCGCTCACCGCCGGGATCTTCGACCGCGCTGGCATTCCCGTGCTGCTGGTCGGCGACTCCGCCGCGATGGTGGTGTACGGTCACGACACCACGATCCCGGTCACCGTGGATGAGCTGGTCCCGCTCACCGCCGCCGTGGTGCGCGGGACCAGCCGGGCCCTGATCGTAGCCGACCTGCCGTTCGGCTCGTACCAGGCCTCCGGTGGAGCGGCACTGGACGCCGCGACGCGCTTCCTGAAGGAGGCCGGCGCGCAGGCCGTCAAGCTCGAAGGCGGCCAGCGGGTCGCGCACCAAGTCGAGGAGCTGGTCTCGGCCGGCATCCCGGTGATGGCTCACCTTGGCCTCACCCCGCAGTCGGTCAACGCCTTCGGCGGTTACCGGGTCCAGGGTCGCGGTGAGGACGGCGAGCGCTTGCTGCACGATGCCAAGGTGCTGCAGGCCGCCGGTGCGTTCTCCGTGGTGCTCGAGTGCGTGCCCGCGTCGCTGGCCGCGCGGGTGACCGAGGCGCTGACCATCCCCACCATCGGCATCGGGGCCGGCCCGGCCTGCGACGCCCAGGTGCTGGTCTGGCAGGACATGGCCGGCCTGTCCCCGCGCACGGCCAAATTCGTCAAGAGGTACGCGGACGTGGCCGGCGTGCTCAGCCAGGCGGCCACCGCCTTCGCCGCCGACGTCACCAGCGGTGCCTTCCCCGACGAGGCGCATTCCTACCGCTGAGGCCACTCAGGTCCCGGGCTGGCGCGGTCTCGATCCGTCACCCTCTCACGGGTATGGCACAGTTGCGGAAGCACCCGGGCGAGGAGAAAGGGCAGGCGATGGAGCCGATGCCGGAGGACTGGGACAGGGCCGTCGCGGTGGTGGCGCACCCCGACGATCTGGAGTACGGCGTGGCCGCCGCCATTGCCCGCTGGACCGGGCAGGGGAAGCAGCTGAGCTACTTGCTCGCCACCAAGGGCGAGGCTGGCATCGCGGGCATGCCTCCGGACCAGGTCGGCCCGCTCCGGATGGAGGAGGAAAAGCGCAGCGCGCAGGTGGTGGGCGTGAGCACGGTGATGTTCCTCGAGCATCCCGACGGGCTGGTGGAATACGGGGTGCCGCTGCGGCGCGATCTGGCCACCGTGTTCCGCAGGCTGGATCCCCAGGTAGTGATCACCGCGAGCTTCGACCTCACCTGGGGCGACGAGGGCCCGGTCAACCACGCCGACCACCGGGCCGTCGGCCTGGCCGTGCTGGACGCCTGCCGGGACGCCGCGAACGGGTGGGTGTTCCCCGAGGCCGGGCCGCCGTGCACCGGCATCCGCGACGCCTACGTAGCCACGGTCGCCAGCCCGACCCACTTCGTGGACGTCACGGCCACCATCGACGCGGGCATCGCGTCGCTGCGTGAGCACCAGGCTTATATCGAGGGCCTCGGCCGCGAATTCGACCCCGACGAGTTCCTGCGGAATCTCGCAGGTTACGTCGGCCTGGGCGCCGGGTGCGAGTACGCCGTCGCCTTCCACCGCTACCCGATGGGCTGACTCGCGAGGTCACCTAAGATGGAAAAGGCCCCCTCCACGTATGAGGTGGAGGGGGCCTCATCCGGCCTCGCCGTACCGGGCCGGCCAGTTTCCTGGCTTCTCCGGCACCGCGCGCCGTCCGCCAGGGCCAGGCACTCGCGTTAGGCGCCGGTTTCCCGGTTTCTCTCGCGTCCCGGGTTGCCCCTGGGCAGTACCCGCTTCCGACGGTGAATGTATTTCTACTGCTTCGGCGAGCGCAGCGCAAGGCCCTTTTGCCAATTATTTTTTGTTATTCTGATATCCACAAATGTATCCACAGATTAACGGCCGTTATCCGCATATTGCGATAGTTCTCCACGGGCTTATTCACAGACCGTCCACAGGTCATGAATAGCATTTCTTCGCGCCCGCCGGCCAGCTCCGCCCGGAACTCGGGCCGGGCCTACATCCGACCGCGCTGCCAGTTCGGCTTGCGCTTGTCCAGGAACGCGCGCATCCCTTCTCGCGCGTCGGGCAGCTGGCTGGTGGCCGCCATGACCTCGATGGCGTAGGCATACGCCTTGGGCTGGTCCAGGTCGATCTGCGCGTACAGGGCCTGCTTGCCGATGCTCTTGCTCTCGGCTGACCCGCGCGTGACCCGGTCCAGGAGATCCTGGACCGCGGTGTCGAGCTGCGCCGCGGGCACCACCCGGTTGACCAGCCCCCAGTCCAGCGCGGTAGGCGCGTCGATGACGTCGCCCGACAGGGCCATCTCCGCGGCCCGTTTACGGCCGACGTTCCTGGCGATGGCCACCATCGGGGTGTGGCAGAACCAGCCGCCCTTGCCGCCGGGCGCGGCGAAGCCGGCGTCTTCGCTGGCCACGGCCAGATCCGCGCTGGCCACCAGCTGGCATCCGGCCGCCGTGGCCAGCCCGTGCACGCGCGCCACCACCGGCTGGGGCACCTGCTGGATCAGCGTCATCAGTTCCGTGCAGGTCATCAGCAGCGAGCGGACCTGCGTCAGATCGGCATCAACGACGTCGGCGAAATCATGTCCGGCGCTGAATACCGGGCCGTTGCCGGCCAGCACGATGCCGAGCGCGTCACTGTTCCCGACGTCGCCGAACGCGGTGATCAGCTCGCGCATATGGTCCAGCGACAGCGCGTTGCGGCGCTGCGGACGGTTCATCGTAATGGTGGCGTACGCGCCCGAGCGCTCAACCAGGATGTGTTCGAAGCCCATGCCATCTCCCTTCCCGCAGCCTACGCCGCGGACGCGCGTTCGGTGCGGCGCGGTCCACCGACCAGGTTCGCGGTGCGGCCGGGTCAGGCGACCGCATCGGCGAGCAGGCTGACCTGGTCGAGCCGGGACGCGGTGGGCATGAAGATGACCTCGTCGCAGCCGCTGGCGTCGAACGCGGCGACGTAGGACCTGACCATGTCGACGCTGATCGCGGCGCCCGCCGCGATCTGGCGGGCGAAGTCACCGAGCCAGGCGTAGTAGTGCAGGAGGTCGCGGTCCGCCTGAGCGCGGGCGTCGGATCCCAGGGCGAAATAGGCGAGCGTAAGCTTGCGCGGCCTGCCTGACCGGCCCTCGTCCTGCCAGGCCTTATCTACCGCCGCCGCAGCCTGGGCGAACATGTCCGGCGTGCCGCCGCCCATGATCCAGCCGTCGGCAAAACGAGCGGCCCGCCGGAAGCTGGCCTCGGTCGCGCCGCCGAGGATGAGCTCGGGTCCGCCGGGCCGGGCGGGTTCGGGCCCGATCCCGCCGGCGGTGCCGAACTCCTCGCCGGACCAGACCCGCTTCATCGTGGCCAGCTGCTCCTCCAGGTGGCGTCCCCGGCCCCGCATCGGCACGCCGCTGGCGGCGTAGTCGTCCTCCCGCCCGCCCAGGCCCAGGCCCAGCACCAGGCGCCCGCCGGAGAGCCGGTCCAGTGAGGCCGCCTGCTTGGCGAGTAGCGCGGAGTTTGCGTACAGCGGCGCCAGCAGCACGCCGGTCGTCAGCCGGATCCGGCTGGTAACCGCGGCGGCGGCGCTGAGGGCGATCAGCTCCTCGTACCCCGGGTAGACCAGCCGACCGAGCGTGCCCAGGGTACTGAACCCCGCCTCCTCGGCGGCCCGGGCCCAGTCGATAAGGGTCTGGCCATCGGTGTCGGGGATCGTGCTGGGCAGGCCGATTCCTATATCCACGCCATACCTCCGCTGGCTTCATCGTCGCACGAAACGGTCAGCTCTCATCTCATCCAAGCACGCTGATCGTTTCCTGCCACGGCAGGGGCCGAGCCGCCGCGATCAGGACCGGGCCGGTAACGGCGGTCGCCGGTTCGGGCCAGGCGACGGGCTAACCTCGCGCGAGCAGGGCAATGCCCACGATCAGCGCGACGGCGGCGGCCGCGGCGGTCACCCGGCGCCCGTACTGCCATACCCGCGGCTCGGCGCGCAGGCCGAGGATGAACTGCCTGCACAAGGTGTAGGCGGCCAGTCCGACGATGGCCACCGGACCCGACCGCGACAGGCCCAGGGCCAAGACCACGGCCAGCACCACTACACCGCTGACCAGCGCGGCTAGCGCCTCCAGCAGCTGCGCCGGTTCCCGCCGGCAGCCGAGCCGACGGTCAGATGACCAGATTCCCCGGCGGGACGCGGTCGGCCGCCCGGTACAGCAGCCGGCCCAGAAGCACCCGAGCCGGCCGATGGCCATGCCGATCAGCAAGGCCGGCGCGGCCGCAGCCAGGAAGGCCCCGGCCGGGATGCCCGGACCTACTACCGCCGCCACGGCGACGACCACCGCCGCGCCGGCCACGAAGCCCTGGATGCACCAGCCGTCGAACTTCCGGCCGCGGTGCACCGCGATGTACCAGGCCTTCCCGCCGATCACGCCCGCCACTATCGCGATCGCCGAGAACAGCATGGGCCTGAACAAGGCGTAATGGCCATGGGACAGCAGCAGTGCCTCCAAGCCCAGCCCGACTATAACGCCGAGAGATACCAGGCTCGCGTAGGCGAACCTGACTATTCCGGGCACCTTGCTGCGCAGCAGCGAAGCGGTGTGGGCCGACGTCTCGGGGACAGCCGGGATCACCACCCGCCGCGGCCACGGCGCCCGGGAGGCAGCCGCCGGATCGCTGCCCGCCGGCGGGTAGGACCGGTAAGGAGGGCGGCTGGTCCGTGCCACCGGCCGCGCGGTCACCGACCACTGGCCCCGGTTGACGCCGCGAACCTCGGCGGTGATCGCCACCGGCCCGCTTCCCGGGACGATCCCTTCGACGGTTTCCTCCTGGGTGAAGGTGTCGCCCGGCTGCGGTTTCCCGGTCACCTCGCTCCGCCGGCCGGAGAAGCGGATCGTGGCACTGAAGGGGTCGCCCTGCTCGCCGGGGTCGAGCCAGTAGGTCAGGGCCAGCAGCTCCTCGGTCGCTCTCGCGGCCCATCCGGGCAGGTCGTCTGCTGTTCCGGCGGACGAGGTCGCGGCCCCCGCGCCCGCCGGCGCCTCCGCGGCCGCCTTGTCCCGCGGCCGGGCCGGCCCGCCCATCGGCGGGACCAGCTTCGCGTACTCGCTAGGGCCGAGGACCACCCCGGGCGGCGGGTTCTTGGCCGACGCCAGGCCGGGCGGCGGGTTCTTGGCCGACGCCAGGCCGGGCGGC
>JASHVM010000683.1:0-3365 GCA_030044595.1 Streptosporangiaceae bacterium | reverse complement strand
CGAATCCATCACGGAAAGAATAGGGCGAGCCGACCGCTGCCCAATACCAAGCCGGGGCCGGCTTGCCCCGGAACCGGCACGGTTCAGGAGGCCACGATCCTCTCACCGCCCGCCAGGGCCGACCCGGCGAGCGGCACGCTCGCGGCCACGGCCGAGCCCATGGCCACGGCCGTTAGCGCAACCGCCGTCCCGAGGCGAAACGGTACTTTCACTCAAAGCTCCTCACCGAATCGGCGGCTGAGGCTTGCGCCTTTCAGTCCCGCGCCACGCCGCCGCGTTACAGTGCCGGCCGCCGGTAAGAGACCCCGCAATCACTGGCAGACTGTCCCGCTGCGGGGGACGGACAGGCTGATCAGGTAGTTGTTCACGATCGTGTCCACGCAGGCGCTGCCCTCGCCGTAGGCGGTGTGGCCGTCGCCGTTCCAGCCGAGCAGCACCCCAGACGACAGGTCGCCCGCCAGCGCCTGCGCCCACCTGTAGGGCGTGGCCGGGTCCCGCAGCGTCCCGACGACCAGGACTGGCGGCGCGCCACGAGCACGGATCGAGGGCAGCGGGTAGGACGGGACCGGCCAATAGGCGCAGGCTAGATTGCCCCAGACAAACGGCGCGCCGAACAGCGGCGCGTCTCGCGCGGCGGTAGACGCCGCCGACTGCCAGGCGGCCAGGGAACGGGGCCAGGGCCGGTCCAGGCAGCTGATAGCGGTGTCGGCGTCGGCGAGGTTGCTGTAGGTCCCGTTGGGGTTCCGCTCGTACAGGTAATTGGCCAGCTCGACCAGATCGGTGCCGTCGCCCGCGAACGCGCTGGCCAGCGCGGTCCGCAAGTCGGGCCAGAATGACTTGCTGTACAGCGCGGCGGCCACGCCGTTCACCAGCATCGCGCCGTCTGCGACCTGCCCGTCTGCCAGATGGTTGGCCAGCGGTACCGAGTTGGCCCGGGTGATCAGGCCCTGGACCTTCGCTACCGCGCTGCTGACCGGCCTGTCGTGGCCCAGCGGACACGTCGCCGACGTCATGCACCACTTCGCGAACGACCCGAACGCCACCTGGAATCCCTCCGCCTGCGTGATATCGAGCTGCAGCGACGGCGCGTCCGGGTCCACGGCGCCGTCCAGGACCAGCGCCCGGACCCGGCCGGGAAAAAGCTGCGCGTACCAAGCACCCAGGTACGTTCCGTATGACTTGCCGAGGAAGGTGAGTTTCGATTCGCCCAGGGCGGACCGAAGCACGTCCAGGTCGCGTGCTGCGTTCTGCGTACCCACGTACGGCAGCAGCGCGGCCGAATTCCGGGCGCACTGGGCAGCGTACAGCTTGCTCTCCGCGACCACCTCAGCGAGCTGCGCCGCATCCGACGGCTCGTCGTCGGTGGCGAAGTACCGATCGAGCTGCGGTCCGGTCATGCACGTCAGCGCGGGCTGGCTGCCGCCGACGCCGCGCGGATCGAATCCCACGATGTCGAAGCGCGCGAGCACCGCGGCGGGGAACTCGGCCCGGGCGCCGAGCGCGTACTGCACCCCCGACCCGCCCGGCCCGCCCGGGTTGATCACCAGCGCGCCGATCCGCCGGGACGGATCAGCCGCGGGCAGCTTGATCACGGGCAGCGTGAACCGCCGCCAGCCAGGCCTGGCGTAGTCGAAGGGCACGACCAGCTTGGCGCACTGGAAGCCGTTGTCGCAGGGCTGCCAGTCCAGCCGCTGCGCGTAGTAGCCGGCCAGCGTCGAGGGCTCAGGGGCTGGAACAGCCCCGGCCGCGCTGCCCGAGCATCCGCTCGCGGCGACGGCGAGTGAGACGGCGGCAGCTACCCACCAGGACGATCTTCGCCGGCAGCTCGCCGCATCCGCGCTCACTCGTCCCCCTGCGCCGCCCTTCCGCGGCTACCGGATCTCGACCTGCCGTGCATCGCCTCGTAGGCCTGCCGGGACCCGCACACGCTGGCCTTCGGGCACGCGCAGGCCCGCCCGTCCGCGGCCAGCTTGACCACCACCGTGTCCGCGGGAACGTTGTGCCCGATGACCGTTCCCGGCCCGGCGGGCGAGGTAACGGCGGCGCCGACCGGCGGGGCGTCCTTGCGGAAGTCCTGGTACAGCGGATGCTCGTACTTCAGGCAGCACATCAGCCGGCCGCACGCCCCGGCGATCCGCAGCGGGTTCACCGGCAGTTCCTGGTCCTTGGCCATCCGGACCGACACCGGCTCGAAGTCCTTCAGGAAGGTGGCACAGCACAGGTCGCGCCCGCACGGGCCGATCCCGCCCTGCAGCCGGGCCTCGTCCCGAGGTCCGATCTGCCGCAATTCCACCCGCGCGCGCAGCCGCCCGCCCAGGTCCCGCACCAGCGCGCGGAAGTCCACCCGGTGCGGCGCGCCGAAGTACACGACGAACACGTTCTCCGGCCCGATGTAGTCGACGGCGGTGACCTTCATCGGCAGCCCGTGCTCCCTGATCAGCCTGCGCGCCGCCAGCCGGCCCTCCGCCCGCCGCCGGCGGTTCTCCTCGTCCCGCGCCAGGTCTTCTTCCCCGGCCAGGCCCGCGCAGACCGGCAGCCCGTCGATGTCCTCGGACACCCACTGCGGCGCCCACACGCATTCGGCCACCTCGGGACCGGAGTCGGTGGGCACGAGCACCTTGTCGCCGATCGCCGGCGAGTACGCGCCCGGGTCGAGGTAGTACAGCCGCCCGTACCGCTCGAAGCTGACCGCCATCATCATGCCCACAAGGCCAGACTACGGTGCCCGCCGCGCGGACCGAATCCCCCCGCGGAGCCCGGTTGTCTTTCCTTTGGCCCGAACGAACGGTGGTGCGCGCCCCGGGCAAGCCTCTTCTTCCTGCTAGGCGGCCTGACCCAGGGCCGGGGCTTAGCCCTCGACCAGGGAGAGGGTCATCTCTTCGACGGCCAGCAGGGGGGCGACATTCAGGGTCAGGCGCTCGCGGCAGCGCATGATGGCCTCTAGCCGGCGCAGGGTGGATTCCGGAGACGACGCGGCCGCGGCCGAGCGCAGGCCTGCTTCGCGGTCGCCGTTCGCGAGTTCGACGTCGGCGCCCAGCTGCAGCATCAGCACGTCGCGGTAGAACACCGCCAGGTCGAGCAGCGCCGCATCCAGCGTGTCCCGCTTCACCCGGGTGGCACGCGACTTCTGCCGGTCCTCCAGGTCCTTCAGCGCGCCGGCCATGCCCCGTATCGCCTTGGCCACGCCCTTTCCGGTCGACCCCTCGCCGAACGCCCGGCGCAGCGCGTCGCGTTCCGGCTCGTCCAGCTCCTCGGTCACCGCCTTCGCCTCGTCTTCGGCGGTGCGGACCAGCGAGGCAGCGGCGGCCAGGGCCGGGCCGAGCGAGGTGGCCTGCAGCGGAACATGCAGGACCTCATCCCGGCGC
>JASHVM010000077.1:0-5239 GCA_030044595.1 Streptosporangiaceae bacterium | reverse complement strand
GGCTCGCGGCCGAGGGGCTGGTCACGGCACGCCCGCGGCGCGGCGCGGAGGTCCGGGCCATCACCGCGGAGGAGCTGATCGACGCGTACGAGGTCCGGGAGGCGCTCGAGGTCCTGGCCGTGCGGCTCGCGGTGCCACGGGTCACCGAGGCAGACCTGGCCAGGCTCGGCCAGCTGGTCGACAGCATGGCCGAGCACGCCAGGAACGGCGCCGTCGACGATTTCTTTGCCGCCAACGTCGCCTTCCATGAGCTCATATGCGAGCTGAGCGGCAACGAGAAGCTGCTGCAGGTCCATCACCACCTGGCTGGCGAAATAGGCAGGTTCCAGACTCGGACGCTGGCGCTTCGCGGCAATCTGGAGGGCTCGGTGACCGAGCATCGCGCCATCCTGGCCGCTATCGGGCGGCGCGATGCCGCCGGGGCCGCCGACCTTACCGCGGCGCATGTCCGGGTTCCCGCGCGGCGACTGCAGGAGATGCTGCACGCGGACACTGCGCCCGGAGCTGGTGACCGGGCCGGCGCGCCTGGATGACATCTGGAGATTCTTGTGCTGGAAGGATGCCGTGACGATGACAGACCTTCGGGTTACCCGGGCCGGCGCCGTACTCGGCGTGGCTGACTTTGCCGCCTCGCTCCGGTTTTACCGAGACAAGCTCGGCCTGGAGCTCGTCGCCAGCTACGACGATCCCCCGTACGCCACGCTTACCTGCGCGGGAGCACGCATCTCGCTCGCCGAGCAAGGTCATCCCGCCCCGGACCTCCCCGGAGTGTCGATGTCGGCGCCGGCGGATCCGGCGATGCCGGACGTCGTCCTGGTCCTCGAGGTGGAGGACGCGGACGCGGCACGCGCCGAGCTGGAGATACGCGGCGTGCAGTTCCCGGCCGACACCTACCATCCGCCATGGGGCGGCAGCCGCTTCTTCTGCGTGGATCCAGATGGCTACCTGGTCGAGATCGAGGAGCCGGCATGAGAGCGGTCACGGTCGCGGAGCCGGGCAGCGTCAAGGTCATCGACGTTCCCGAACCCCGGATCCTGAACTCCACGGACGCCGTGGTCCGGGTAACGGCCGCCGCAATCTGCGGTGCCGACCTGTTCCCGATGCACGGGCTGACCCCCGGCTTCGATAACGCCACCGTCCTCGGGCACGAGTTCGTCGGAACGGTCGCTGAAGCCGGCGCGGATGTCAAGCGCCTCCAGGTCGGCCAGCGAGTCGTGTGCTCCAGCACGGTATCCGACGGAACCTGCCCGCACTGCCGGGCAGGTCGCCCGACCCAGTGCCAGGGCAGGTCGCTGTTCGGATACTCCGGGGTCTACCCGCGCACCGACGGCGGGCAAGCCGAGCTGGTCCGGATTCCGCTGGCCGACCGGTGCCTGCTGCCGCTGCCCGAGGCGCTGTCAGACGAGCAGGCCCTGGTCCTGGCCGACATACTCCCGACCGGCTACGCCGCGGTGCGGAATTCGGGGGCGGGCCCCGCCGACGTGATCGTCGTGCTCGGCTGCGGTCCGGTCGGCCTGATGGCCGTGCTCTGCGCCGCGGGTTTCAATGACAAGGTGATCGCCGTAGACGGGATTCCCGCGCGCAGGCAGCTGGCCGCGGAGTTTGGCGCGGTACCGGTGGCGCCCGACGAGGCAGAGCGCATCGTCAGCGGGCGTACCGGCGGTCTCGGCGCGGACGCGGTCATTGAGGCGGCCGGAAGCCCCGGTGCCCTGGACATGGCGCTCCGGCTGCCCCGGGGACGGGGAACCGTGTCGGTCGTCGGGGCTCACTTCGAGCCCGATTACCGGCTGGATGCCGGGCGGATGTTTGAAGCCGAGCTGACCCTCCGGTTCAGCATCGGCGACCCCATCTCCGACCGGGAGCACCTCATGCGCACGGTGCTGGATCAAAACCTCGCGCCGGAGCGGATGTTCTCGCACCGTTTGCCGCTGGCCGAGGCGCCAACGGCGTACCGGCTCTTCGATGAGCGAGTCGCCACCAAGGCGCTGCTCAGGCCGTAACGACAATCCTCGGCGGGCCGTCCGGGGCGACCGACGCAGGCCTGGTGGCCCGGGCGCGGCGCTGGGTATACTGCCCTCACGCCGCTCGGATGAGCGTGACGTGCCGACGTCCTCAGGGGGGGCCATGACGCATACAACCATGGGCGAAATCGGGGAGCTTCGCGCGGCGATGGACGGGCCGGTCATCGGGCCCGAAGACGCAGGCTTCGACGACGCGCGGCGGGTATGGAACGCCCAGATCAACCGGCACCCGGCGGTGATCGCCCGGTGTGCCTCGGCAGCCGACGTGGCCGCGGCGATCGGATTCGCGCGCGAGCACCGGCTGGACATATCGGTGCGCGCGGGCGCGCACAACACCGCGGGCACGGCCGTCTGCGACGACGGCCTGATGCTCGACCTGAGCGAGCTGAACGAGGTCACGGTCGACCCGGCCGCCCGGCGGGCACGGGTCGGCGGGGGCGCTCTGCTGGCGGATCTGGACGCGGCCGCCCAGGCCCACGGCCTGGCCGTGCCCGCCGGGCTGGTCAGCCACACCGGCGTCGCAGGGCTTACCCTGGGCGGCGGCATGGGGTGGCTGACCCGCAAGTACGGCCTGAGCATCGACAACCTGGTCTCGGCCGAGGTGGTCACCGCTGACGGCCGGATACTGCGGGCGGCGGCGGACGAGCACCCCGACCTCTTCTGGGCGATCCGCGGCGGCGGGGGCAACTTCGGCGTGGTCACCTCGTTCGAGTTCCAGCTGCACGAGGTCGATCCGCTGGTGCAGCTCGGGCTGTTCTTCTGGCCGCTGGACCAAGGCCCGCAGGCGTTGCGGCTGGCCCGCGAGATGACCGCGGCGATGCCGGGCGAGATCAACGCCGTGATCGGTGCGATTAACGCGCCCCCTGCGCCCTTCGTCCCCGAGCAGTTCCACTTCGCGCCCGGGTACGTACTGGTCATGACCGGATTCGAAGCCGCACCCGAGCACGCCCAGCTGGCCACCCGGATCCGCGAGAGCCTGCCGCCCCTGTTCGACCTGGTCACGCCGATACCGTACGTCGAGCTGCAGAAACTACTCGACGAGGCCGGCGCCTGGGGCCTTTACGCCTACGAGAAAGGCACCTACGTCGAGGACCTGTCCGACGGGGTCATCGAGGTGGTCACCGAGCGCGTCCCGCGGAAGAACTCGCCGCTGTCGATGGTGCTGTTCTACCGGCTCGACGGCGCCTACTGCCGGGTCGCAGATGACCAGACGGCATTCAGCGGCGGGCGCTCGCCGCGCTACGCCGTCTTCATCGCCGGCCTGGCGCCGGACGCCGGGCTGCAGGCCGCCGAACGCGGCTGGGTCCGCGACCTCTGGGAGGCGCTGCGCCCGTACGCCATCGGCAGCGGCGACGGCTACATCAACGGCATGACCGACTTCTACGAAGACGAGCTCCGCGGCAGCTACGGCATCGCCAAGCACGAACGGCTGGCCAGGATCAAGGCGGAGTACGATCCCGGCAACGTATTCCACATCAACGCCAACATCCGGCCCGCCTGACGGCACCCTCATCACGATCGCGTCCGGCCGGGCTGCCCCGGGGCGCAGGCCATGATCGCTGGCCGCGGGTCCGGGCCTGATCGTCGCCGGCGGGCTGCCGGATCAGTGCGAACACGGCCTCGGGCTGCTCGACGGCGTCAGCCAATGCCGGGCGCGATGGTCTGCGTGAACTGGGCCAGCACGTCGCCTTGTCCTGACTGGTCGATCGCGCTTACCGGCGGCCGGTGCCAGAGCCAGCAGTCCAGGTCGGCGGCGCTGCCGCCGATGAGCGCCGACGCCGGCTCCCCGGAATCGCTGTCGGCCACGTGAAAGTCCGTCTCGTCGTACCAGGTTCCCTCCGGGTCCGTCCCGGTGAACCGGCCCAGCGTGACGAGCCAGGTATCGCCCGTGTCAGTGGCCCGGATCCGCAGCGTCTTGGATTCATCGGGGGCAAAGCTCCCCCACGCCGGCACTCCGCTGTACATCACCCGCAGCACCTCGTCCACGCCGTCGGCACTCAGCCAGGGATCCATCGGGGTCCGCTGGCCGGCGGTCACCTCGGCGTCGATCCTGTGAATCAGCGCCTCATGGGCCTGCTTGCGCCGGATAAAGCCGACGGTGTGATCATCGGACCAGGTCCACGCCGGGGTGTCGGCGGTACCCAGGCCCAGGATCTGCCGAAGGTCCCGGCTGGCCCGCTGGTAGAACTCCAGCAATCCGGCCCGGCCGGGCGGGCGTTCCGGCTGGAGCTGCCTGGCTTCGGGACCGGTCAGGTGGTCGCGCACGATGATGGCCCACCATGATTGCACCCAGGCCAGGTGCCAGAGCAGGTCATCAGCGTTCCACTCCGGACATGACGGCACAGGAGCCTGCGGCGGGGCGGACATGACCGCCTCGGCGAAGCGAGCCGACTCGCGCGTCAGGTGAGCGAGATAATCCGGTCCGGTGGGCACAGGTGGACACTACCCGCAGTCTGGGCCGGGGCCGGCGGCCGGCCGCCCGGCCGCGTGCTCCCGGCGAGCAACCGGGTGCCGTGCCCGCCGCGTGCGCGCTTGTGAGATCCTTGTCGGTGTCGCACGATGACCAGCGGCCGGGGTGGATCAATCCCGGCCAGAAGGGGGGTTCAGCGTGCCTTCGTATCTCATTCAAGTGGCCTACACGCCTGATGCGTGGGCGGCGATGGTCAAGCAGCCGCAGAACCGGCTCGAGGCGGTCCGTCCGGTTGTCGAGAAGCTGGGCGGGAAGTTCGAGCACGCGTGGCTGGCCTTCGGCGAGTACGACATCGTCGGCGTCGTCGAGCTGCCCGATAACACCGATGCCGCCGCGTTCTCGATCGCCGCTGCGGCAGGAGGGGCTCTGAAGGCGTTCAAGACCACCCCGCTGCTGAGCGTGGAAGAAGGAGTCGAGGCCATGCGCAAGGCGCGAGAGGCGGGGTATCGCCGGCCCGCCGGATAGCGGCCCCGTCAGTTACTCGTCAAGCGCCGCTACTCGACGTAGAAGAGGCGCTTGTTGACGAATTCCTCGACGCCGAGAGGACCCAGTTCGCGGCCGAAGCCGGAGCGCTTGGTGCCGCCGAACGGCAGGTCCGCGCCCTCGCCCGCCGGGGTGTTTACGTTGGCCATGCCGACTTCCAACTGCTCGGCGACCTTGACGGCCCGCTCCTGGTCGGTCGAAAAGACCGCGCCGCCCAGGCCGAAGTCGACCGCGTTAGCGAGCTGGACCGCCTCGTCGTCGGTGC
>JASHVM010000682.1:0-2687 GCA_030044595.1 Streptosporangiaceae bacterium | reverse complement strand
AACGCAGGCCTTTTTATCCGAGGGCACCAAGCCTGAACCGGTGTCTCGCCCATCGACCAGATCGAACGACTCCGCCAAGGTACCGTGGCGATCACGCGTCCCGGGTCATCATCCGCCAGGCCCCGATCACGGACCAGCCGAGGATCCAGCCGATGATGACGGCGATCATGGCCCAGGTCGGCATCGGCGGTATGCCGAGCGCTCCCCGCCCGCCGAACACCAGGTGCCCCGGGCCGCCCCCGCCCCCACCTACGCCGCCCGACGCCAGCGCGGCCGGCCGGAGCTGATCCAGGGCGATCCCGACAACGAGCCGCTGGCCGTTCAGGAAGTAGGGGATCGCGGTCCTGGCCAGCAGGGGAGTCACGATGATCTCCAGCGCGATCATCAAGATCGTGGCCACGGTGCGTTGCCCCAGCAGGGACCCAAGCCCGAGGCCGACCAGGAAGGCGACCCCGATCACGAGCACGAGCCAGAGCCCGATCTTGACCATCTCGTTGATCGCCGGGTTCTCCTGCGTGACCTCAGCGGCGGTGTAGTCGCCGTAGATCTTGGCGGAGTTTCGTTCGATGAAGGCGCGGGTCGGAGCCGGGCTGGGCGGAGTCGGGCTGCCCGGGCCGGGCGCCGGACCTACCTGGAATGCCGCCGCCTGCGGCGGATGCTGTAGCAGCCAGGTCTCCAGCTGCGCCTGGTCAAAACCGGCCGGGATCGTCGCGTTGTTGACGGCGATCGTGGTCGGCTGCGGGGTGCCCGCGTAGCTCGTCACCAGGCAGACCATCGCGAAGGCCACCGCGACCAGCGGGAGGACGATCGCCAGGCCGGAGGGGATCCGGGCGAGGTACAGCGCCAGACGTGACCGGCCGGTGACCACGAGGTGCCGGAACATGCCGTCGGTGAGGTCCGTCGTCCCGGCCGCGGTCCCCAGCGCGGCAGCGGCGATGAAACCGAACTCGGCCATCGCGTTCACCAGGCCGGAGAACATGCTCGGACTGCCCGCGGGTCCGTAAGTCTTCGGATCAACCGCGTGGAACAGCAGCCGGAGGCCCAGGACCAGGACGGGCAGCGCCAGTACCAGCACTGCGACCGTCACCATGAGGCCCCATCGCTTGCGTAGCTCGAGGAACTTGGTCGCGATGAGCCCCCAGGTGGGAATCCAGGAGGCCAGACGGCGCGTGATCGTGTTTCCCGAGTGGTCGCCGCCGGCCGGCGGCCGAGCCGCGGACGTGGGCCGACCTGACGCCGATGAGACCTCGGTCATGACCGTTCTCCCAGCCGGCTCGTCACCGACAAGAACCAGTCCTCCAGCGACGTGCGGACCTCCTGCAGGCCGTAAACCGAGATCCCGCTTTCGACCAGCCGCCGGTTGATCTCCGCCACGGTCTCCCGCGGCGATCCGGCCAGAAGGGTCACGGTCAGCCCCGCCTCGGCGACGGTCGTGCCCGCCGCGATCCCGGCCTGCTCGATGACCCGGGCCGCGGCGGGCGGGTCGGAGCAGTCCACCTGCACCACCGTGGCGCCGGCCCCGCGGACCAGCTCGTCGATCGGACCCTGGCGGATCACCCGCCCGTGGTCGACGATCGCCACCGCGTCACAGGTCCGCTCCACCTCGTCCAGGAGGTGCGAGGACAGCATGACGGTGCGCCCCTCGTCCACCAGCGCCCGGATCGTCGTGCGCATCTCGTGCATCCCGGCGGGGTCGAGCCCGTTCATCGGCTCGTCCAAGATGAGCAGCTCCGGATCACCGAGCATGCACGCCGCCACCCCCAGGCGCTGGCGCATGCCCATGGAATACGTGGCGACCTTGTCGTCGGCCCGTTCGGCCAAGCCCACCCGCGCCAGCGACGGCGCGATCCGCTGGTCGGCGTGGCCGCCCCGCGCCGCGGCCAGCAGGCGGAGGTTTTCCCGCCCGGTCAGGTGGCCGTGAAAGCGGGGTTCGTCCACGATCGCGCCCACCCGGGCCAGGGCCACGCTGCGCTCGGCCGGAACGGGGACGCCGAGCAGCGACATCGTGCCGCCGTTTGCCCTGGTCAGCCCCAGCAAGGTGCGGATCAGCGTCGTCTTGCCCGCGCCGTTCGGCCCGAGGTAGCCGAACGCGTCCCCCCGCGGCACGAGCAGCTCGACGTCGTCGACCGCGACGTTCGAGCCGAATCGCTTCGTGAGCCCGTGCGTCTCGACCGCCCACCCGCCGCCCCCATCCCCGAGCGTGGCCGCCGGGCGAGCCCTCCGCGGGGCTGGCGGCTCGACCGCGATCGGATGCGCCCCGCGCGTCACCGGACGTGCCTCAGGTGTGCCCGGACGTGCCTCAGGTGTGACCGGACGTGCCTCAGGCGTGGCCGGACGTGCCCCGGGCGCCCCCGGACGTGCCTCAGGTGTGACCGGACGCGCCTCGGGCGCCCCCGTAGCCCCCGCGGCGTGCCGGTCCGGGGGCACGCGAGCTTGCCCGGCCTGCCGGTCCGGGGGCACGCGCCACTCCTCGTCGCGGATTTGACCGCCCTGCCGGTTCCTCGCGCGCCCGACGAAGAAGACCAGGCTGCCCACTACGAGCACGATGAGGATGAGGAATCCGCCGCCAAAGTGTGCCCCCGCATGGGCGGCGGCGAGGACCGCGGCATGGGCCCGCATCACGTCCCCAACCGCCGTCGGTCAGCGAGGCAGGCCGTCCGCCCGCCGGGCTGGGTTTCGTTCATGGA
>JASHVM010000681.1:0-3878 GCA_030044595.1 Streptosporangiaceae bacterium | reverse complement strand
GACGGCATGGGCCTGACCGGCTCCTCCGCCGGCGCCGTGGCACGGGTCTTCTCGGCGCCGGGCCGGGTGCTGGGCACGACCAGCGTGTTCGGTGTCCTGCTAGTGGGCGTCTTCGGGGTGTCTTTCGCGGGCACCGTGCAGGCCGGGTTCGAGAGGATCTGGGGCCTTCCCGCCGGGCCGTGGCACAAGGTCTGGCGTCAGGTGGTGTGGCTGACCGCCCTCACCGCCTACATCTTCGGGGAGGCCACGGTCGGCACGATGACGCACGGCGGGCTGGCCGCGACGGGGGCGGTGGCGGTGGTGCCCGGCCTCATCTTCTTCTGGTGGGGACTGCGCTTCCTGCTCGGCGGGCGGGTGAGCTACCTGGCGGCGATGCCGGGCGCGGTGGCGACGATCATCGGCCTGGGTGGCCTGCGGGTCTTCTCCGGCTTGGTCTTCGAGCCGCTCGTCGCCAGCAACGCGGTCAGCTACGGTGCGCTGGGCACCGTCTTGATCATGCAGTCCTGGCTGATCGGCGTCGGCTGGGTCATCTATGGCGGCCAGTTGTCCGGGCGCTGGCTTTACGACGGCTGGCTGCGGGCCTGGGCGCACAGGCGCTGGGGCCATCGCCCGTGAGGTCACGCCGCTGGCCGAACGCGGACTCGAACCAGCCGCCGCGATTGTAAGTCAGCCCGGGATGGGCTGGGCAGGGGCCAGGGCTTCGGCCAGGGCCGACAGGATCGCCGGTCCGGCATCGGTGACGTCGCCATGGCTGTCGAACGCAGCTTGCTGGTAGGTGGTGATGACCGCGATGGCAAGCTGCTCCGCTGGCAGGTATCCGACGATCGCGCCGCTGCCTGCATAGAACTTGTTCCCGGTGATCCACGGTCCCTGCAAGATGACCCCCAGCCCGAAGGAACGCGCGGTGGTGTTCTCGGTGCAGGCAGGGCAGCCGGAGGCTGGGTGGCCGAACCCGACGAGGTAGGGGGCGACCTGAGCGCGGTGTGACTGGGGTGAGAGCAGTTTCCCGGAGCCGATCGCCTGGATCGAGGTCGCCAGGTCGGTGACGTCGGTGGTTTGCGAGGCGCCCTGAGGGGCAGTCCACGACGGATTCCAGAAGGTGGTCTCCTCGTAGAACGGCGTGCCCGGTGGGATGCCTAGCGTCTCGCGGCGTTCGGAGCTGAAGGTGTGCAGCACCGGTCCGGGGATCTTCGGGGTATCCGAGCCTTGGGTATGCATCAGCCCCATGGGCTCGAAGATGTACTGTCTCATCAGCTGGCTCAGCGGCTGACCGCCGACCTTGGCCAGGACGGTGCCCAGGATCGCGTAGTTGGTGTGCGAGTACGCCCAGTTGGTGCCGGGGGGAAACGTCGGGGGCGCCGACGTGCCGATCTTGATCAGGTCAGCGGTGGTCCACTGCCGGAATGGGTCCGCATAGATACCGTCGGTCACCGCAGGCTGGTACACGTAGTCTGCGTAACCCGACGTGGAGTTGGCGAGCATCTTGATCGTCACGGCCCTGGACTCCGGCAGTTCCGGCAGGTATTCCGACAGCTTGTCACCCAAGCTGATCATCTTCCTGTCGACGAATTCCAGCAATATCGTCGCGATATAACTGTAGGCGACGAATCCGTTACGCACGTGCATAGCCGGGGTGGCCGGAACCCCGGTCATCGACTCGCCCAGGGCGGCTGTGTAGATGTCTTCCCCGCCGGTAGTCACGCGCACGATCAGTGCCTTCAACTGGTATTTCGCCATCGCCTCTCGTGCGATGGACGCGATCTGCTGCTGTCCGGGTCCCGCGGAACTCCCGGTAGCCAGGCCCGGGCCGACGATCGTGCGGTTCTGTGCGGTTGCCGCGCCTGCTCTCGCGGCGCCCATGACCGAGCCGACCCCGACCGCGGCAGTAACCGCGCCCGCAGTTCGGGCAAATCCGCGCCGGGTCATTCTCGCCGAGTCACTCATGAATGCCTCCGGCCCACCGGCGCCCCGCTTCCCGGCGTCGGCCAGTCCCTGTCGCCACCGAGGTAGCTGCCGCTTCCAAGGCCGTGCTCGGGCGAACACAGGTCCTGAACGGTTCCAGCGGGACAATCGACTCTGGCAACGAACCTCATGACGTCCCCCCACGGTCAGCAGCGTCGCCGATATTGCCCAAACCCTAACATGGCATCCGCTGCCAGTTGCCAAAGTTCAACGTCAGGTCAGACGGAGTAAGAGTGGTGGTAGGCCACACCGCACGTTGGCTTCGGACAGGAGGCCGCCAGTTCAGATCCGGCCACCCCCGGACCAGTTCAACAGGTAGCGGATGCTGCTGTAGATCTGTGCGGATCAGAAGATGGCCCACTGATAGGCAGCCGCGCTACGCTGCCGGTACATCATGCTCATGGGGAGGTGGCAGGGATGGCGGGGCCGGGAGACGAGGTGGGGACGAGTTGGACCTGCGGCTCGGCCAGGCGCTCGCGTCGCGGACCTACGCGGAGCTGGCCGCCTTCACCGCTGACATTCCCGGCGGTCTGACAGCAGCCATGCATCCATGGCGTCCCCTCGGGTGCCGGCACGCGGCCTGCTGGCGCCTGGATCGGCTACCACCCTCGTCAGTCGGGTGACGGCGGGCTGACGTTAGCGCCGCCCGGGGTCCGGGCGAGAAGGCGAAGGGTTTTGCCAGTGACCAACGTTATCGTGCAGGACCTGTTCACTGGCATCGACTTGACTGGTGTGCTGGCCAATGCGATGCTCGGCGGTGTCGTGGCCCGTGAGGAGCGACTGCACCTGGTGGGCTTCATAACGCTGGCGATCTTGTCGGGTCTTGGCGGCGGGTTGATACGCGACACGCTGCTGCAGCACGGCACCCCAGTCGCGCTGACTAATCCCGCCTACATCCCCACTGCGCTGATCGGCGCGGCGATCGCGTTCTTGGTGCCTGTCGGGGGGCGGCTGTGGAATATCGTGTTCCCGCTGGTCGACGCCCTGGCGCTGGGCTGCTGGGCGGCGACCGGAGCCTCGAAGACCCTGGCGGTCGGCCTGGCCGTGCTGCCCGCGCTGCTGCTGGGCACGATCACCGCCGTGGGCGGCGGCATGACGCGTGACATCTTCATGCGCCGGGTCCCGCAGATCTTCGCCGGAGGCACGCTGTACACGACCTCTGCCGTGCTGGCCAGCGGGGTCATGGTCGCGCTGTACAGGGTAGGAGACCCCGCCATCGGGCTGGGTTGTGCCACCGTGACAGGGGCGGGGCTGACCCTGCTGGCGCGCTGGCGCGGGTGGGGGCTACCGTCGGCGCCTGAGTGGCAGCCCAGGCAGGCATGGTCGCGCACTGCCGAGTTGCACCGGGCACGCTACCGCGACAAGCACGAGGATTCTCCGCCCGATTCCAGCGAGTGAATCGGCCTGGAACGTGGGTCCAGTAGATGCCCGCCGCAGCCGACGCCGTGCGACGGGCACTCAGTCGAGGTCGAACTCGTTGCCCTCGATGTCCTGCATCACGATGCACGACTCGTTGTCGTCGTCGGCAGGCAGCAGTCGCACGCGTACCGCGCCGAGCGCGACCAGTCGTGCGCATTCGGCCTCAAGCGTGGCCAGGCGCTCTTCACCCACGAGCCCGGTGCCGACCCGCACGTCGAGATGCACCCGATTCTTAACGACCTTGCCTTCGGGAACGCGCTGGAAGAACAGTCGCGGGCCTACACCTGAGGGATCAATGCACGCGAACCACGAACCCTGATCCTCCGGCGGCAGCGAGCGATCGAAATCGTTCCAAGCGGCGAACCCTTCCGGTGGCGGCGGTACGACATACCCCAACACCTCGCACCAAAAACGAGCGACGCGCTCGGGTTCTGCGCAGTCGAAGGTGACTTGGAACTGTTTGACCGACGCCATCGGTCCACAATAGAGGCGCATGT
>JASHVM010000076.1:0-4221 GCA_030044595.1 Streptosporangiaceae bacterium | reverse complement strand
CGCGACCGCCGCCGCGTGGGTGCCGGTGCGCTCGTCGCCGACGCCGGCGAACCCGGCGAGCAGCCAGCCGGCCGGGAGCGGCCACGGCGCCAGGACCGGGACGCCGGAGAAGCGGAGCAGGCCGTCCAGGCCCTCCCGGGACGGGCTGAACGCCGGCAGCAGCGGCTGGACCTCGCCGTGCAGCTCGCAGCGCCAGGCGCTTGACCACACCGTCGGCTCGCGGACGGGCCTGCCGCAGCGCGGGCAGGTCGCATGCGAGTGACGATGACTGTCGCTACCCACGGGTTACCTCATAGTGAACGGAAATGCGGTTGCGACCGTTGCGGGCGTGAGCTGGTTCTTACCCCGTTGCCGTCGTGGCCATGCCTGATGGCACGACGAAGGAGCTTGCGAGCCGTTGTACAGGGTGAACGTGTTGCCGGCGTTCAGGCTGTTGTTCGAGACGCGGGTAGGCTCTTGTCCTTACCCCGCGCGGGCAGCCGATAATAAGTAGCGTGCCCGGTTCCGTGATCCCTTGTGTCGGCGCCGTGATCAAGGACGATGAGGGGCGATTGCTGCTCATCAAGCGCGGTCACGAGCCCGCGGCCGGGCTGTGGTCGCTGCCGGGCGGGAGGATCGAACCCGGCGAAACGGACATCCAGGCACTTATTCGTGAAATAGCGGAAGAAACTGGCCTTGAGATTGAAGCCGGTCATTTGCTTGGCGCTGTGCAGCGCCCGGGACGGCAAGGAACGGTCATCGACATAAGGGATTACACGGCCACGGTGATCGGCGGGACGCTCAGCGCGGGCGATGACGCGGCGGACGCGCGCTGGGTGGACGTGGCGGAGCTGGACGGTCTGGCCTTGACCGACGGCCTAGTTGAAGCGCTCACCAGCTGGGGGGTTCTGGGGTGCTGAGGGCGGACGAACCAAGGATCCTCAACAGCTGAGCGTTGAATGATGTTTGGTTCTAGGCGTTATCGTCCAGGGCTGCCACGACGGCCGTTCGGGCCGGGCGGGCTGCGCGGTGCGGTCCGAGACGGTAGAGCCACCGATCGTTAGGGAAAATTAGCTTGTCGGCGTGAGGGTTCGTAGCATGAAGTCATGACCATGCCCGCACCAACCGCCGAACAGGTGTCCAAGGCGCTCGACGGCGTGCAGGACCCCGAGATCCGGCGGCCGATCACCGAGCTCGGCATGGTCAAGAACATCGCGATCGCGGCGGGCGGGGCGGTTCGCGTCGAGGTGTGGCTGACCGTCGCGGGGTGCCCGCTGCGGGACACCATCACCCGCGACGTCACCGCGGCGGTCGGCAAGGTCCCGGGCGTGTCCTCGGTCCGCGTGGACCTGGACGTGATGAGCGAGGAGCAGCGGCGGGCGCTGCAGACCCAGCTGCGCGGCGGGCACCCGGAGCCGCAGATCCCGTTCGCCCAGCCGGGCTCGCTGACTCGCGTGTACGCGGTGGCCAGCGGCAAGGGCGGCGTGGGCAAGTCGTCGGTCACCGTGAACCTGGCCGCGGCGCTGGCCGCTTCCGGCCGCAAGGTCGGCGTGGTGGACGCCGACATCTACGGGCATTCGGTCCCGCGGATGCTGGGGGTCACCGGCCGTCCGACGCCGGTCGAGAACATGATCATGCCGCCGTCGGCGCACGACGTGAAGGTCATCTCGATCGGCATGTTCACCAAGGGCAACACGCCCGTGGTGTGGCGCGGGCCGATGCTGCACCGTGCCCTGCAGCAGTTTCTCGCCGACGTGTACTGGGGTGACCTGGACGTGCTGCTGCTCGACCTGCCGCCCGGCACCGGCGACGTGGCCATTTCCGTCGCCCAGATGCTCCCGTCGGCCGAGCTGCTGGTGGTGACCACCCCGCAGCTGGCCGCCTCGGAAGTGGCTGAGCGGGCGGGGGCGATCGCGACGCAGACCCACCAGCGGATCACCGGGGTCATCGAGAACATGTCGTACCTGGTCTGCGCGCACTGCGGGGAGCAGACCGAGGTGTTCGGCTCGGGCGGCGGGGCTTCGGTCGCGGCCGCGCTGAGCAGGATCACCGGGACGACGGTGCCGCTGCTCGGGCAGGTGCCGATCGACGTCCGGCTACGCGAAGGCGGCGACGCCGGGATCCCGCTCGTGCTCGGCGAGCCTGACTCCCCGGCCGGGCTCGCGCTACGGAAGATCGCGGACGAACTCGGGACTCGCGGCCGCGGCCTGGCGGGGCGTCACCTCGGCCTCACGCCGCGCTAGGTGGCGTCGGGGTCGTAGGGGGGACGCTCGCCGGGCGCGAGCAGCGCGCCGTTCGCCTTCGCGGCCGGCTGGGGGACCCGGGGCTGCGCGGGCACCGTGGCCTTGGCGTCCCCGTTGAGGTCGTCGAGGAGATGCTTCTGCACGAAACGCTTGGGGTGCAGGTCCTCGATGTCGAAGTCGGCGAACTCGGGTCCCAGCCCTTCGCGCAGGTCGTTTTTGGCGCCTTCGGCGATCCGGCGCAGGTCACGGAGGGCTTTCCCGGCCTGGGAGGCGATCCTCGGCAGCTCGTTCGGGCCGAAGATGACAAGCGCGATCACCGCCAGGATGAACAGCTTGGAGATCGACAGGTCGAACACGCTCAGCCCTCCGTCGGGCAGGTGGGATCACGCTTGCGCATGTCCACTGTAAACCGTGATGCCGCCATGGTGGGTCAGCGGAACGGGTTGACCATGTGCGCCAGCTTGACGAAGCCGCGCGACATGCGCTTCCAGAAGCCGGGTGGCGTGTCGTGCGGCAGGGCGGCGACCACGGCGGCGATGGTCTGGGGCGGCGCGTCGGCCATCACCGTGTACACCATGCCGCGGCTGGACCAGGTCAGGGAGCGCTGATCCGGCTCGGCCGCGTAAATGACGTGCCCGGCCACGGTGGTCTTCTGCCAGCCGGCCAGCTTGGCGGCCAGGTTGCCGTGTTGCTCGAACACCGAGACCACTGACAGGCCGTCCGAGTAGCCGAGGTCGAGCACGGTGCCGGTGCTCGTGTTGGTCTGGGCCCCGGTGAACAGCGACAGGCCGTCCGGGAGATCGGGCAGGACCAGCCAGCCCTGGGTGCGCAGCGTGAGAAGCTGGCCGGCCGGGAGCGGATCGGTCCAGGATCCCTGCGGATCGGCCGGGCCGCTAGCCGGCGCGGTCGGCAGCTGGGCGGGGAACTGGACGTTGATGAAGACGTCCTCGCCGATCACGTGCGAGGCGGAGTCGAAGACTTCCCGCTCCAGCGGCAACTTGGTGACGTCGTCCAGCCAGAACCTCGCGGCCAGGCTGCCGTCGGCCCGCAGCGCCTCGACCACCTGGGCGGTCCGGTTGTCCGCCGAGCCCGGCCCGCCGTACACCACGGTGTAGTGCGCTTCGAGCAGTCGCACGAGCGGCGTCGTGACGCCGAGAACGCCTTCCGGCCACTGGCCGTCGGTGTCGGAGGACAGGTAGGGCTGGCCGGTGGAGTAGATTCCCGCGGGCAGGGTCCGAGTGACCGTCTGGCCGCCGCTGACGTGCCAGATGTCTGACATCAGTATGGTCTCGCCGGTCTCGTCCCAGCGAGAGACGATCTCCTCGCCTTGATAGGACGTCAGCACCGCCGCCTGAGCCGCCTGGACCAGCAGGCGGGCGGCCAGGGCGCTGCTTTGCCTTCGGGCCGGGGACGCGGTCGGCCCGGATCCGGCCGGTGCGCGGATGGCTGCGGAGGTCGTTTGGGCTGAGACCCCCGCCTGGCCGCTGCAGGCGGTGATAAGGAACCCAGGCACCGCCATCGTGAGCGCGGCGGCCAGCAGCAGCGCCGGCCGGGGCGGACGCCTCGGCCAGACCTGCCCGCGAGCGGACCGCGCGGCACGGCGGCGGCTAACCGGGCAGCTGAACGCAGACACGCGGGCCTCACGGTTGCGACGCGCCAGAATCGAACGCGGCCGGGGAAGACTTGACTGACGGGCCGGCGAACGGGACCTCACCGGTAGTGATCGCGTGCTGGACGCTGTACATCTCCACCGGCGGGGTGATCTTCGGCCCGGGGGTCACCTGCCCGCCGCCCCCCACCGTGAACGCGGCGGCGCCGAGACCGACGACCACCGAGACGGTCCCGAGCACCAGGTAGCGGCGGCGGACCGAGCGCTTCGGCCGTGACGGCCTTCGGGTTCGCGGTCCGGCGGGCCGCGGACGAGGCGCGAGGCGGAGCACGCGGCGCCGCGGTGGCAGCGGCCCGCCCGGGCCGGTCATGGCGATCAGGCGGCGGGTCA
>JASHVM010000680.1:0-3442 GCA_030044595.1 Streptosporangiaceae bacterium | reverse complement strand
GTCGGGGAGCGGTCCCAGGTGTTCCCGGCCCGGCCCCGGACCTCGACGCGGTGGACGGACAACGCACGGCTGATTCCCTTCCCCCTGCGGGGCGACGCCGGGGACCTGCCCGTGCTGCGCGGCCTCGACGCCGCCTCGCTTGACCAGTTCACCGACGCGTGCCTGGCCCGCGACCTGGCCGAGGAGCGCCGCCTGATGTACGTCGCCGCCACCCGGGCGGCGTTTTGGCTCGGATGCTCGAGTTACTGGTGGGGTGGGGGCGGCACCTGCCGCCTGGGACCCTCGGCCTTCCTGCACGAGATCCGCTCGTCCGGGGCGGCCACCGTCACCGCGTGGGCGCCCGAGCCCCCTCCGGACGCGGAGAACCCGCTGCTCGCCTCGGTGCAGGAGGCGGACTGGCCGTCAACCCCCGCGGGTCGGCACTACGAGGCGGTCCGCGAGGCCGCGGCCCTGGTGGAAGAAGCCCGCGAGCCAGCGCCCGGCGCGCTCACCGGACTCAGCGAGCCGGAGCAGGCCCTGGTCGCGGCCTGGGGCCGGGACGCGGAGCTGCTGCTGGCCGAGCGCGCGCAGCGCCGGGGCGACGGCGCCATCCCGGTCCCGCTGCCCACCAGGCTGTCGGTGTCCTCGCTGGTAGCGCTGGCGCGCGACCCGGCCGAGCTGGCCCGGCAGGTGCGCCGCCCGATGCCGCGCCCGCCCGCCACGCAGGCCAGGAAGGGCACGGCCTTCCACCAGTGGCTTGAGCAGCGGTACGGCCAGCAGCGACTCATCGACGACGGCGACCTGTTCGAGCCGGGCGCCGATGATCCGGGGAACGACGCGCTCGGTGAGCTGCGTGCCCGGTTCGAGCAGAGCCGGTGGGCGGACCGGTGGCCGCAGGCGGTCGAGGTGCCGTTCGAGACGCTGGTCGGCGACCGGCTGGTGCGCGGCCGGATCGACGCGGTGTTCGCCGACGACCCGGCCGGCGGCTACGACGTGGTGGACTGGAAGACCGGCCGTCCGCCCGCCTCAGAAGCCGAACGCCACGCCGTCTCCGTCCAGCTGGCCGCCTACCGCCTCGCGTGGGCGGCGCTGGCGGGGGTTCCGGTGCAGCAGGTGCGGGCGGCCTTCTATTACGTGGCCGACGACCAGACCGTGCGCCCGGCCGACCTGCTCGACCAGGCCGGCCTGACCGCCCTGATCGAGCAGGTGCCCGCGGACTGAGCCGGGGCCGCGGCTCAGGTGTGCTCGGACACCAGCACGGCCAGCGTCCCCGGCTCCAGGGCCTCGAACACGTGCGGCACGTCACCCGGGTAGCAGATGTAGTCGCCCGGCCCGAGGTCCACCGGCTCGCCGGCCACGCCGACCAGCGCCCGGCCCGTGCTGAGCACGACGTGCTCGATCACGCCGGGCATGTGCGGGTCGGACGCGCGCGCCTGCCCCGGTTCGGCCGCGATCCGGTATACGTCGCGGCGGGCGCCGGGCGGGCACGCGGCCAGCAGCGTGGCCTGGTAGTTGGCCCGCGCCGCGGACACCGTCGGCCCCTCGTCGGCCCGGATCACCTGGACGTGCGGCCGGGGCGGGTCGAGCAGCCGGGAGAACGGCGCGTCCAGGGCGACGCAGATCGCCCATAGCGTCTCCAGGCTGGGATTGCCCGCGCCCGACTCCAGCTGGGACAGCGTGGACTTGGCGATTCCCGCCCGGCGGGCGACTTCGGTGAGCGACAGCCCGGTCCGGCGGCGCTCCCGGCGCAAGGCGGCGGCGATGAGCTCGAGCGGCGCCCCGCCGGCTTCTTGGTCCGATATATAAGTCGATTGTTCGGTTTGACGAACAGAGGGTTTGGTGTTCAAAATAAACTCCATGAGTTCGATAAACAGAACTCTACCGGGCGGGGTCCGGCGTGACATCGCCCTGACCTGCCTGGCCGTCTGGTTCATCGGCCTGTCGTACGGGGCCATCGCCGTCGCGTCCGGGTTCCCGCTGTGGGTTCCCGCGGCGCAGAGCGTCCTCGTCCTGGCCGGCGCGTCGGAGTTCCTGTTCATCGGGATCATCGCGGCGGGCGGCAGCCCCCTCGCCGCGGCCCTGGCCGGGCTGCTGGTCAACGCCAGGCACCTGCCCTACAGCCTGGCCCTCCCCGACGTGACCGGCCGCGGCTGGCGGCGCCTGCTCGGCACCCACGTGATGAACGACGAGAGCGTGGTGTTCGCCCTGGCCCAGGACGACCTCGCCGGCCAGCGAGCCGCCTACTGGGCGTGCGGCCTCGGCGTCCTGGCCTGCTGGCCGAGCGGAGCGATCCTGGGCGCCCTGATCGGCGGCTTCGTCCGGGATACCAACGCGTTCGGGCTGGACGCCATGTTCCCGGCGGTGATCCTGGCGCTGATCGTTCCCGCCCTCCGGGACCGGGTGATGCTGCGCGCCGCGGCCGTCGGAGCCGCCGTCGCGCTGGCCGCCGCGCCGTTCCTGCCCGCCGGGCTGCCCGTGCTACTGGCGCTCGCCGCGGTCGGTGGCACGATTCGCGGGCGAGCGCGGCGGTGAGGGACAGCACGCTGATCGTGGCCGGCATGGCCACGCTGTCCGCCGGAACCTACGCGTTCCGCCTTTCCGGCCGGACGCTGCGCCAGCGGGTCACCTTCCCGCCCCGGGCCCAGCAGCTGCTCGAAGCCGGCGCGGTGGTCATGCTGGCCGCGCTGGTCGCCACCACGGCGCTGATCAAGGGCCACGGCTTCGCCGGCTTCGCCCGCCCCGCGGGGGTGCTGGTCGGCGGCGTGCTGGCCTGGCGCAAGGCCCCGTTCCTGGTGGTCGTCGTGGCCGCCGCGGGCACCACGGCCGTCCTGCGCCTGCTCGGCGTACCCTGACCCGCGGCGGCCGGAACCGAGGTCAGCGCTGAAGGTAGCGCTCGACGGCCTCGACCTTGCCGGTGAGCGCGCCGGTCGCACCGGGCCTGATGTCGGCCTTCAGCACCAGGCTGACCCGCGGCGCCCTGGCCGCGACGGCCTCGACCGCCCGCTTGACCACCGCCATGGCTTCGTCCCAGTCGCCCTCGATGGTGGTGAACATGGCGTCGGTCCGGTTCGGCAGCCCGCTCTCGCGGACGACCCGGACAGCCTCGGCCACCTCCTCGCCCACTGCTTCCCCTGTCCCAATCGGTGTCACGGAAAACGCCACAAGCACAGCCCCGCTCCTCTCGCCGGTCGGCACGTCCGAGCGTAAAACCCACGACCAAGATGTCTTATCCGAACGGGCGCCGGTGCACGCCCCGCAGCACGCGTCGACGCGGCAGGTGGCTGGCGCAACCCGGGTCCGGCTCCCTCGCGCGGCAGGTTCCCGTGGCCGCCCGGCAGCGGGTTTGGGCCTGCCGTCCGGCCGCTGTCACAATGTCTGGATGACCGGGAAGGCGACGTGGTTGGTGAACGCTGTGGCCAAGTGCACGGTTGAGGCCACACAATGACGGCATGACCGGTTCCCT
>JASHVM010000679.1:0-3911 GCA_030044595.1 Streptosporangiaceae bacterium | reverse complement strand
CGGCGGCGCTGGGCGTGACCGTCTTCGTGCCGGACTGGCACTCCGGTACGGCGGACGGCGGGCGTGACCAGTTGCTCGCCTCGCTCAGCTTCACCCGGCGGCGTGTCGTCGAATCCGGCGGCGATGACAGTGCCATCGTGCTGGCGGGATGGTCGCGGGGCGGGAAGGCCGCGGCGGGGCTGGCCATCAATCCTTCGGCGGTGAACGGCTGGCAGCCCTCCGCAGTCGTCTGCCTGGGGTCGGGGTTCAAGAACCCCGCACCCACCACGGGCAACTCCGTGCTCACGGACCTGACGTGGACTACCGCTGCGCCCGTCCCGTTCTGGCTCGTGCACGGCGCCAAAGATCCCGTGGTGGACATCTCCCAGTCACGCGAATTCGCCGCATTGCTGGCCCGGCATGGCTGGCCGGTTCACCTTGACGAGGTACCCACGGATCACGCTGGAGTGGTCATGGCTCACTATGACCCGCAGATCCAGCGGTGCCGCCCGGCCACCGACCGCGCCGCAATCGAAGGCGGGCGGCTGTCGGCACACGTCATGTACGCCGCCGCGTCAGGCACGAACACGAATTGAGGATGGCCAACTCGGCCAATCTGACGCACCCGCTGAGACGGGGCAGCTCCAGGGGCAAGGAAACTGCGTCAGCTCAGCTGAAAGGGGACATGAATCCGGCCACCAGCCGGAGCGCTGTCGGCAGCGATCGGCGACTTCCCGACAGGCGCGTAGCCAGCGTGTCATTGACAATCGCCGGCTGCTTTGTTAGCACAGTCCGGTTGGAGTGAACCGACGACGGAGCCGATGGCAGCGATGACGGCTGATGCCAGCAACGCCGCAACCACTGGGACGGCCTTGCTGACGCTATGGAAGGTCGGCCGTGTCGAGCTGCCGAGGATCACCAAGGTCTACCGGGACGCGCTGGCCGGCCTTGACGGTGCCAAGAGCGCCGGTGTGGCCGGGTCCGGCGAGGTCTTTGCGCTCTGGGCGAAGGTGCGCGACGAGCTCCAGGGTGTCCTGGTCCTGTCTGTGCGCCGTACCGAGGCCGCGGGCGAGGCGGTGTGCCGGGCGATCGCGGAGTACACCGGCGCCGATCCCGACGGCAGGAATTCCAGTGCTGTGGCCGGCCAGGAGCTCTGGCGGAAGATCAACGATCCTCGGGAGGTCGACCCCGAGGATCCGGAACAGAACCCGCCGCCGGCGCCGCCACGCCGAGCCGCTCAAGACGACCCATATGTACCGAACGCCGACGCCGGGACTACTGCGGCGCCGGGCTACCTGACCGGGCTGACCACGAAGGCCGAGGAGGTCAAGCGCCTGGCGATCGCGAAGAAGAAGGACGATCCGAAAGCGTTCGGCGACTGGATCGATCACCAGTTCCGTGCCTACAGCGACAAGGTCCATACGGCGTATGGTGAGTGGGCCGAGGCCTACGAGCAGTGGCAGAAGCAGCGGCCCAGGCATGGCGGCGCCGGGTCCCCTCCGCCGGACAAGCCGCTTCAGCTCGACCGGATACCCACGTCGGAGCTGAAGGCCGCCTACGACAAGGAAGTCGAGAGGTCCTACGACTGGATCGTTCCGGCGTTCCAGGAATGGGCCGCGTCAGATCCTGATGCCTTCACCGAGCACATAGCCGCCATTCGCGCCACCGAGGGCCGGCTGGGCGACGGCGAAGCGCTCCGGCTCGCGACCAGCGCGCAGATCAATCTCGGGTCGCAGTGGGACGGCGCGCACTGCACGAACCTGCGGAACTTCCTCGGCACGCTGCTCGTCGTGCGGGGCAACCAGCAGGCGGTCGCGCGGACGCTGCGCGAGCTGCTGGAGGCCGAGCAGGCCCTGTACCGGCAGGCGCAAGGCGACATGGTGCAGCTCGTCGGCAATGTCCTGGTTGCGATCGAGGACAGCGGCGGCGAGGGCAAGCCCGAGACCCGGACCCATCTGACGATCCTCAGTGCTGTGGCCTGGATTGCCGGCGCCGCCCTCGCGATACCATCTGGTGGCGCGTCGATCTACGCCGGCGTGGTCACTCTCAACGCGATCGCCGCGGTGTCCGGCGCCGCCGCGAGCCTGCGGCCGGGCGGAAGCGCGAAATCGCTCAGCGCGGACACCGTGGACGGCGTCCTGGAGAAGATGTCTGAGGTAATGGCGCAGGCACGGTCCGATCTCGCGGAGCGGGAGAAGGACATCACCGCAGCACTGCAGCACAACCTTGAAGCGCTCGCGAGCTTGCGGCATCAAGCCGAAGATGCCAACGTCAACAGCCCGATCGCACCAGCACAGCCCACGATTGTCGACGCCGCGCCCGGCGACATCGGCAGCCGCCTGCACCCGCGGTAAGCCGCCGGCAGCGTCGCATCAGGCCTCCCGGTTGAACCCGTCCGCCCCGGGCCGGTCGGGATCGCCATCCTGTCCGCCGGGCGTCCACACCCACCGTCCCCGGGTCGCGGGGGTGATCAGGACGCGCCGGTCACCTCTGCGACCGCGGTGGTGATGGCATCCGCCTGTGGCGTGACCGCCGTGCCGTTAACGAACACGGTCGGGGTCGCGGTGACCCCCAGCGCGGTGGCCCGCGCGGTCACGTACGGCGGCCAGTCCAGGTACATCCCGCTGCCCAGGCAGGCAGAGAACCCGTTGCTGAGGCCCACGACGTGGCCGATCCCGGCCAGTTCGGCGTTGCTCAGGCCGGCGCTGCCCTCGGGCGGCTGGTTGACGAACAGCGCGTGCGCGTACTGCGTGAACCGCTGGCCATCGGCGGCGCAGCCCGACGCCGCGGCCGCGCGCGTCGAGTAGCGCGTCGTCGACGCGGCGTCGAGGAAGTTCATCGGGTGGTACACCACGCTGGCCTGGTCGTTGCGCAGTAGGCGTTCCAGCGCCGACCCGGCGGAAAGCTCGAACCGCCGGCAGAACGGGCACATGAAGTCGATGAATAGGTCTACGCGGACCGGGCCAGCACCGACCTTGATCCCGTCGCCTTCGCTGGTCGCACCTGATGGAACGACGCTGGGGGCAGCCGGTCCCGTCATTGGCCTCTCCTCCGAGAGCAATCCGAGTCTTGGACGGTGATCAGGCTAACGTCCGCAGGGATGAGTGGCCATCCCTCCGATCGCCTGATTTGCGCCGGCCGGGCGGATCGGCAGCACCACGCGCCAGCGGAACCCCCGAGCGTGGCACAGCAGGTTTCCCGGATGTCCCCGCCGCAGGTACTGGACCGGATCGGGCGTGCCCGCGTCGCGCAGCAGAGGGCAGAAGCCGAGCTCGCAGCGCTGACCGACCACGCCGTCGAACTCGGCCTCGGCTGGCCAAAGATCGCTACCCCGCTCGAAGTCACCAGGCAGGCGGCCCGCCAGCATCACCTGCGCCGCCACCGCAACGGCGCCATCGGCCAGGATGGAATGGCCTGACCTATCGGTAGTTCGAGCGCCAACTGCCAAGCATCAGGCGGGACTTGTAAACATATGTTGTCGCCGCTCCTGGCCAGCTCCGGCCTCCACGAGAGCCGGTCTGGCTAGCGAAAACCGCGCGTTCGGCCGCCCGGACAACGGATGTTGACGAATTTGGTGAGAACTTCCGATAAGCCCCCACCTTCGGTGCGCTGGGCCGACCGGTCCAGCCAAGTTTGCGATATGCGCCAGGCATGCATGGAGAGCGCTGAACGAGCCGGGGGAGTGCCAGGCCGAGGCGGCGGGCCTGACGGCGAAGGCCAGGCCTCGTAAGGCAAGCGGCGAACCTCCTGACTCAGCCGCCACGGCTGCCGAACCGGCTCTTCAAATCCTCGAAGGAAAAGCCATGCTGGATGCCCCATGCCTCAGCCCGCGTGACATCAACCGGATCGGGCAGAGTCCGCGACGCCTCGTCGGCAAGATCTGACCAGCCCGCGCGACGCAGCAGGTCGACAACATGTTGCCTGCTGTACTG
>JASHVM010000678.1:0-3292 GCA_030044595.1 Streptosporangiaceae bacterium | reverse complement strand
GACGGCTTGAGCCGCCTGCGTGCGGAATCCGGGGACAGGTAGTAGCGCCTCCTCTCATCGTGGACGCAAACCCCCGGCGTGAATAACGGCCCTAGCTCAAATAACGCGATGATCACACCGCTGCTCACTCTGCGTGCGTGATTTATGGCACAAAGGCGCAGTCCGGGATCTGGCCGGATCCGGTAAGGGGCTCGTTGCGCCAACGAGCCCCTCAGGTGGGGCACGTTGCGCCAACGAGCCCCTTCCCGCTGACCGTGGCCATCACGAAATACACGGGTAACTGTCCCTCGAGGATGAGGTAGCGGCAACGCTATGGCCGTTCGGCTGCGGAGGGGCGCAGCTCGCGCGGCAGGGCGAAGGTCATGTCCTCCGCCACCGCCTCAACCTCCTCCACGGTGTCGAACCCGTAGCTGGCGAGCTTGCCGAGCACGGACGTGACCAGTTCCTCCGGTACCGACGCCCCGCTGGTCACGCCGACCGTCGTGACCCCGTCCAGCCAGCGCTCGTCGACTTCGCCGGCGTCGTCGACCAGGTGGGCCGCGGCGGCACCGTGATCCCTGGCCACCTCGACCAGGCGGACCGAGTTCGAGGAGTTCTGCGAGCCGACCACGATGACCAGGTCCGACCGGGCGGCGATGACCTTCACCGCGGCCTGCCGGTTCTGGGTCGCGTAACAGATGTCATCGCTCGGCGGATCGAGCAGGGCCGGGAAGCGCTCGCGCAGCGCGCTGACCGTCTCGGCGGTCTCGTCGACCGACAGGGTCGTCTGCGAGAGCCAGACCACCCTGGCCGGGTCCCTGACCTCGACGCTGGCTACCCCGTCGGCGCCGTCGACCAGGCGCACCCTGGCGGGCGCCTCGCCCGCCGTGCCGACGACCTCTTCGTGCCCGGCGTGGCCGACCAGCAAGATGTCATAGTCCCTGGACGCGAACCGCCGGGCCTCGTTGTGCACCTTCGTCACGAGCGGGCAGGTGGCGTCGATCGCGTGCAGTCCCCGGCGCTCCGCGTCGGCGCGGACCTCGGGCGCGATGCCGTGCGCGGAGAACACCACGACCGCCCCGCGCGGCACCTCGTCGACCTCCGTGACGAAGATCGCCCCGCGCTTCTCGAGCGAACTGACGACGTGCGTATTGTGCACGATCTGCCTGCGCACGTAGACGGGCGGCCCGAACTTGTCCAGCGCCATCTCGACTGCCTGCACGGCCCGGTCAACACCGGCACAGTAGCCGCGCGGTTTGGCGAGCAGGACCCGTCGCAGACTTGAAGGCATAGCCCCATGGTAGGCGAGCATGTCCCGGAGCAGGCCGCTGCCCTTCGGCGGCACTGGTGTTGCGGCGCGGCAGCAGAAGGGCAAGGATTACGCGGCAGGGAACACGCGCTGAACTAACAGCGACCCGCGTCCGGGATGCGCCAAGCCTTCCCGGGTGCTGAGAGTACCCGTCCCTTAGGGAGAGCGACTATGCGCGTGCCGCAGGTCAGTGAGCGGATAAAGGAGGCTCCCGCGCAGGCGCTGCGCGGGGTTTTCGCCGGAATCGGCCAGCTGCTGCTCATCACGGACAAGCTCAGGAACAAGACGCCCGGCAGCCAGCCGGTCCCGCAGGCCCGAACGCCCGAGGCGCCGGCAGCGGCAGCGGGCGCTAGCCGGGATGAGGCGTCGGCGCAGGCTAAGGCCGAGCCGGTTTCGGATGTCAAGCTGATCCCGGATATTCAGCAGGTCCCGGAGGCCGCTAAGAGCCCGCGGGCGCCGCGGGCCGCGAAGGCCGCTGCGGTCAGGGACCTCGACAAGAGCGGTAACGTTCGGCTGCTGGGTAGCGCGGAGGGCGCGGCAGCCAAGGCTGCCAGCGGGAAGAACGCCGGGAGCACCGGCCAGCGCGGCCGGTCTGCCCGGATCGCCGGCGCCGGGAAGCCCGAAGCCCGGAAGGCCCCGGAAGCAGATCAGGTCCCGGTGGCCCCGGAAGCAGATGGGGTCCCGGAGACTGAGAAGGTCGCCCAGGCTGGAGTGGTCCCCGAGACTGGGAAGGTCCCCGAGGCTGAGGAGGAGGCGGCGCTGCTGCCGAACTACGACGAGCTGTCCGTCGCGTCGTTGCGTGCGCGGCTCCGGTACCTGGACGTCGGCCAGCTCAGGCAGCTGGCTGACTACGAGAAGGCGCACGCCGACCGCGCCGAGGTCATCACCATGTTCGAGCGCCGCATCGGCAAGCTCGAGTCGCAAACCGACGCACGCGGGGAAGCAGAGGCGGAAGCAGAGGTTGAGGCGCAAGAAGAAGTCGAGGCGGAGGTCCGGGCCGACGTAGCCGCGGAGGCGGAGGCGGAGACTTAGTGGCCCTGGACACATCGGCCGAATCGCCGGTTCCTGTCCGGACCGTACTCCAGCTGGTCGGGGGGTGGATCGGCCGCCTGGGCCGGGTCTGGGTGGAAGGGCAGATCGCCGAGTGCGCCATCCGCGGCGGCGCGGTGTTCATGACGCTGCGCGACCCGGTCGCGGCCGTGTCCGTGCGGGTCATCTGCCCCAGACAGGTGTTCGACGCTGCCGAGCCGCCGCCGGCCGACGGGGCGAGGGTAGTGATCTGGGCGCGGCCGGATTTCAACGCCAACCGGGGCTCGTTCGCGCTGAACGCGCTCGAGATCCGCGCGGTAGGCGTGGGCGAGCTGCTGGCCCGGCTGGAAAGGCTGCGCCGCGAGCTCGCCTCGGAAGGTCTTTTTTCTTCCGAACGAAAACGGATGCTTCCGTTCCTGCCCCGGGTCATCGGGCTCATCTGTGGACGCGACTCGGCGGCCGAGCGCGACGTGCTGCAGAATGCCGCCCAGCGCTGGCCCGCGGTCCGGTTCCGGGTGGAGGAAACGGCCGTGCAGGGACCGTACGCGGCCGAGGAGGTGATCGACGCGCTGCGACGCCTGGACGAGGACGCCGACGTGGACGTGATCGTGATCGCCCGCGGCGGCGGCTCGCTCGAGGACCTGCTCGCGTTCTCAGACGAGGCGCTGGTCAGGGCCGTCGCGGCCTGCCGCACTCCGGTGGTGAGCGCGATCGGGCACGAACAGGACGCCCCGCTGCTCGACTACGTGGCCGATCTTCGCGCGTCCACGCCGACCGACGCGGCCAAGCGGGTGGTACCCGACGTCGGTGAGCAGCTCGCGCTGGTCGCCCAGCTGCGCGACCGTGCGCGTAGGCACCTGTCCGGCTGGCTTGATCGGGAAACAGCCTGGCTGCAGGCGATCACGTCCAGGCCGGTGCTGGCCGATCCGGTGCGCGAGGTCGAGCGCCAGGCCGAACGGGTTGACGCGCTGCTGC
>JASHVM010000677.1:0-3332 GCA_030044595.1 Streptosporangiaceae bacterium | reverse complement strand
CCGGACAGCGAGATCACGAAGCTGGCGAGGGTGAGCACGAACGCGCCGCCGATCAGGTCGGCGAGGAACGCCAGCGGCAGCGGCTCGTTGGTGATGATCGGCACGATCACCGACACGGTCAGGTAGCAGGCGAAGGCCACGAACGGGGCGCCGCGGAACACCCAGGACGCCTGGTCGCTGACCGCGCTGCCCTTGCGCAGCAGTTTGGCCAGGTCCCGGTAGGGCTGGAGGACGCTCGGCCCGCGCTTGGAGCCGACGACCGCCTCGGCGCGGGCGATCGCTCCCGCGTAGAGCGGGGCGAACGCCACCACGACCAGGCTCTGCAGAACCTGGATCAGTTCAGGCACCTATTGACCTCCACCGCAGATCCGACGCATGCACGCCTTGCCGGTAGAGGCCATCAGCCGGCCGGATTACCCGGGCCGACGGTGCGCGAGCCTCATCGCGTGATCGCTTCCACCTTACCGGTCACGGGCGGCCCCCGTCACGCCGGCGCGGCCTGCTGGGTGGCGCCGAACACCTCCCGGTACACGTCTTCGCCGTAACTGGTGGGCAGCGGCTCGCCGGGCAGCAGACGGAACGTGCGGTGGCCGTCAGGCCGCCGCTCCGCACGTAGGAACAATGTCCCCCGGTCGTGCTTGGCGTAGCAGTGCCCGGCCAGGTCGTACATGTGGGTGACGAAGACGATCCGGACGCCGGCCTCAACCAGCGCGCGGATCACCTGGCGGGCGATCTCGGAGCCCTCGCGCTCGTTCGTGGAGGCGAACGACTCGTTGCACAGCAGGAGGCTGCCGGGCCTGATCTGGCCGGCGATGACGCTCATCCTGGCCAGCTCCTCATCCAGCTTGCCCTGGTCCATCGCGGCGTCTTCCTCGCGCTTGAAGTGAGTGAAAACCCCGGTGGTGACGCTCGCGGTGAACGACTCCGCCGCCACGAACATCCCGGCCTGCATCATCAGCTGCGCCAGGCCGACGCTGCGCAGGAACGTCGACTTGCCGCCCTGGTTCGCGCCGGTGATCATGATCAGCTGCCTGCCGTCCGCGTCCACGTCGTTGCCCACGGCCCGGGCCTCGGTGCTGAGTGAGAGACAGGCGTCGTACAGGCCGCGGGCGGACAGGCTGATCTGCTCGGCGCGGTCGGCGACGAGCCTGGCCGGGTCCGGGATGCAAACCGGCTCGCCCTTCGCGGTCAGCCGGTCCCGCAGGTTCAGGCAGCCGAGGTAGAAGCCGAGTTCGGCCCTGAGCATCTCGAAGAACGCCTTGATGTGGTCGGCGGACTGGGCCAGCGCGTTCGCCGTCGTGTTGATCCCCCGGCTGGTCAGGTTCGACAGCGTCCGCCAGCCGGTCTCGTCGCGTTCCGCGATCGTGAAGCTGTAGCCGGGCGATTTGCTCAGGCCCGGGAGGCGGTCCCGCCAGGTCTGCTCCGGTTGCCGCCGCACGACGTAGCCCGCGCCCTTGAGCCCCCTCCCGAGCCCGGCGCTGATCAGCGTGCCGCGGCGGAAGGCCAGTTCGGATAGGTGAGCTTCCATCTCGGCGAAGTATTCGTCGTTCAGCTCGGTGGCGATCATGGCGAAGAACCGGGTGAAGCCCTCCGAGTGGAAGCTCGCGGTGTGGCCGTCGGCGATCTCCCTTAGCCGGCGGAACATGTCCACGTAAATCCGCAGCACTTCGGCCGAGCGCTGCAGGATCGTGTCCGGCGAGTCCCGGAAGATCCAGCCTAGGACGCGTTTTTCTGCGCTGATGGCCGCCACCGCGACGTCATACAGCTCGCGGATCACGCCGGGCTGGGCGATGCAGTCGGCCAGGACGCGCTGGCGGTACACGATCTCGGCCGGCTCGGCGAGCGCGGCATGAATACCCTGCCTGGCCACGTCGAACAGGAATTTGTCGCTGTCGGACATCACCTGCAGCAGCACGTCCAGTTCGAGGTCGCTCGCCAGGTCGGCCTCGTTGGCCGGCCGGTCCCGCTCCAGGTCGAAATCCCGGTCCGGGTACATCAAGAACGCCTTCACGAGGCCAGCCTCTCCTTCAGCTGCTGGTAGCTGAGGCCGTACTTGCCGGCGATCGCGGCCGCGTAAGCCAGGCCGTCGGCGGGTTTCCTGACCACCTTGAACGTCCGTTCCGCGGGATTGTCCGGGATCACCGTGGCCACCATGCTGACGCAGGCCCCGTTCAGGGACGCGAGCTCGTCCACGAACGTGACGTAAACGCCCAGCAGGCCCAGCCGGATCAGCCGGTCGAGCACGCGCTCGCCGACCAACAGCGCGTCCTGCAGCGTGGTGGAGGCGAAGCTCTCGTTCATGACCACGACACTGTCCCCGGTCGCGTGGTCGAGCACGTCGCGGATCCTGACCAGCTCGTCTTCGAACTTGCCGCGCAGCGTGGCCAGGTCTTCCTCCTTCTCGAAATGGGTGAAGACACGGTCGGGCAGGAACAGGGTCGCCTCCCGGGCCGGTACCGGGTAGCCGAGGCTGGCCAGGTAGTGCAGCTGCCCGAAGGTCCGCGCGAACGTCGTCTTGCCGCCCTGGTTCGGCCCGGTCACCACGAAGACGCGCTCGGGCCCGGTGAGGTAGAAGTCGTTACGGACCACGGTCGCGTCCCGGCGTACCAGCTTGGCCGCCAGCGCTAGGTCGAAACAGTCATAGGCGCTGATGTGCTTTGATTCCGCGGAGATGTCCGGATAGCAGAATTCCAGCCCCGCCTTCCTCATCGGCGCGATGAAGGTCAGGTACGCGGCGTAGAACTTCACTTCCTGGTCGAAGGTGCGGATCGTGTCGTCGAGATAAGACGCGTGCCGGGTGCAGAATTCGTCCAGCGCGGCGAACACGTCCGGGTAGAGCTTGGCGATCAGGTCCAGGATCCGTTCCTCCACATGGTTCATCTCCGGCGAGTCGCGGAACCCGACCCGGTAGTCCGTGGCCGCTCGCTCGGCGAATTTCGCGAACGTGCGCTGTACTTCCTCGCCGTAGTCAGCCTCACCCCCGTACCTGGTCACCGTGACCCGGTTGCCCCTGAGGTTGATGCAGTACCGCACCGAGGCCAGAGCGCTCTTGACCTTGTCGATGTCAGCAACCAGGCCGGCGAACGCCGCTGACCGGATATAGGCCGCCAGGTACTCCCGGAACCCGCTGAGCCCGCGTGATCGCAGGTCGATCGCTGACAGCGCGTCGGCCAGCGCGCTGACCGCCCGGCAGTAGATGCTCGCCGCGTCCAGGAACCAGCTTTCCTTCTGGTACCGGTAGCGGAGCCTGGCCGACTGCGCCAGGTTCTTGCGCATCTCGCTCATCCGGTCCGCGAATTCCGTCAGCGCCCGCGACAGCGTCTCGCGCTCCA
>JASHVM010000676.1:0-8825 GCA_030044595.1 Streptosporangiaceae bacterium | reverse complement strand
GCACCGCAGCCGCCATCGCCACGCCGAACACCTTGAACTCGAACAGGGACAGCGTGGCGAAGATCGAGAACACCGCGACCATGATCACCGCCGCGCTGGTCACCACGCCCGCGCTGCGGGCGATGCCCCCGGTGATCGCGTCCCGCGCGGAGGCGCCGCCGAGCCACAGCTCCCGGATCCGGCTCAGGATGAACACGTGGTAGTCCATGCTCAGCCCGAACAGCAGCACGAACATGAACAGCGGCAGCCACGGCGTGATCCCGCCGTAGGCGCTGAAGCCGAGCGGCCCCTGCAGGTGGCCGTCCTGGAAGATCAATACCATCAGGCCGTAGGCGGCGCCCACCGAGAGCAGGTTCAGGCCGATGGACAGGGCGGGGATATAGACCGAACGGAACGTGGCGCACAGCAGCAGGAAGGCTAGGCCGAGCACGAAGGTGAACACCCACGGGACGGTCTTGGCCAGCTGGGCATCGAAATCGTGGTTCCCCGCGGTGAGTCCCGCCACCGCGTAGCTGATCCCGGGCACCCGGCCCAGGGTGCCCGGCAGCACCTGGTCGCGGAGCGTAGCGAGCGCGTGGTTGGACGCGGCGTCCGTCCCGCCGCCCGCCAGCGGCACCGACACGACCAGCACCTGGTCGTGCCCGAACATCGCGGTGGTGATGGGCTCGCGAATCGCCCCGTGCGTGGCCGCCACCTGCCCATGCAGCGCGGCGACCGCCGCCGCGACCTGCCTACCGCCGAGATCGGAGCCGGTCACGACCACCTCGGCGGGCTCGGGGCCGCCGGGGAAGGCATCGGAGATGGCGACCAGGGCGCGGACCACGGGCACGTTGGACGGCAGCTCGTGGATGCCAGGGTCCTCCAGGTGCAAGGACAGCACCGGCACGGCCAGCGAGATCAGCGCGGCCGCGGCCAGGCCACCCCAGGCCAGCGGCCTCCGCACCACGGCGCGGGCTAGCAGGCCCCAGAACCGTGATTCGCGCGCGGCGGTGCGCCGCCGGCCGAGGAACGGGATCCGGCCCCGGTCGGTCCACGTGCCCAGCATGGACAAGATCCCGGGCAGGAAGGTCAGCGAGCCCAGCACGGCCACGCCGACGACCATGATGGTCCCGACGGCGATGCCCGAGAACACCTCGATGCCGGTGAGGAACAGGCCGGCCAGGGCGATCATCACCGTCAGCCCCGACACTAGGATGGCCCGCCCCGAGGTACCCGCCGCGATGCGCAGGGCGTCGCGTGTATCGTGCCCGGCCGCGCGCTCCTCGCGGGTGCGGCGCAGATAGAACAGCGAGTAGTCGATGCCGACCGCCATCCCGACCAAAAGCACGACCGCGGACGTGGTGCTGTCGATCGGCAGCCATCGACTCGGGATGGCCAACAGCGAGATGGCCGATATCACCGCGGTCCCGGCCAGCAGCAGTGGGATGCCGGCCGCGATCAGCGCGCCGAACACGATCAGCAGCAGGACCAGCGAGACCGGCACCGAGGTGAGCTCGGCCTTATGGAAGTCCTGGCTGGTGACGCTGCCGGTGGCCCGGTCCAGGGTGGCGCCGCCCGCCTCCTCGATGGTCAGCCCGGGATGGCGAGCCGCCAGCGCGGCGACCGCGTTCGCGGCAGGCCCGACCGCCTGGTCGTCGTCGTTCGGGTTGCCCGCGACGTTGAACGTTACCAGCGCCGACCGGCCGCTGACCAGGCCCTTGGCGGTAAGCGGGGACTGGATGTCGGTCGCGGAGCGCGGCAGCGCGCGCAGCGCGGCCACGACCTGGCGGACCGCCAGCCGGATCTGCGGGTCGCTCGCGTACGTCTGGCCCGCGGAAGCGCCCTGGACGAGGACGCTCTCGCTGTCGGGCTGCTGGACGACCGGGAGCGCCAGCACCCGCTCGGCCTGGCCCGCCTGCCCGGGGTCGTAGCTGTTGAGGTTGTCGGTGCCGAGCCGCTGGCCGATCAGCACGGCCGCGACGACCAGCAGCAGCCAGCCGAACACGGCGGTCTTACGGTGCCGGGCGGACCAGCCTGCCACCCGCTCGACGATCGGCGCCCTGGAGGCGTGCGTCTTGGTCATACCGGACAGCATCCACGGGGCAGACCCGCGCTAGCCATGGTGCGATCCGCCGGACCTGCGGTGGGGTTAGCCTCACCGAGATCCGGGGGGTCCGGCCGATGGCAACCGCGGGGGCCATGTCGTAGCGTCAGAGCCATGTTCCTCCTGCGCGACCTGGTGTCGGCGCGCACCTGGCTCGCCATGACCAATCATCTGGCTGGCCTGTTCACGGGGCTGGTCGTCTTCGTGGTGGTCACTACCGGCCTCAGCCTCGGCTTCAGCCTGCTCGTCCTCGCACTGGTCGGCCTGCCGATCCTGGGCGTCACGCTCCGGCTTGCCGATTGGTTCGCCGTCGCCGAGCGGGCCAGGCTCTCACTCATGCTCGGGGTGAGCATCCCCCGCTGGCCGGCCGGAACACGGGCCGGGTACCGGTGGCTGATCATCCCGCGCCGGCGGATGCTGGCCGAGCGAGCCACCTGGGGTGAGATCGGATACGCGTTCCTCCGGTTGCCGGTCAGCGCGGTCACGCTGACGCTCAGCGTCGCGACCTGGGCCACCGGGCTGGTCATGCTGACGCTGCCGGCGTATAACTCATCGCTGCCGAACGGCGGCGCGACCATCGGCAACACGGTGGTGCACCGCAGCGCGGTGCTGGCGGCCTCGGCGCTGATCGGCTTCGCCCTGCTGCTGGCCGCGGCGCAGCTGACCCGCGGCCTGGCGGTCATGGACGCCGCGATGTCCCGCCGACTGCTCGGACCGCCCAGTGACCTTGCTGCCCGGGTCGTCGAACTCGAGCGCAGCCGCGAGCGGGTGGTGGACGCGGCCGAGGCGGAACGGCGGCGGATCGAGCGTGACCTGCACGACGGCGCGCAGCAGCGGCTGGTGGCGCTGGCCATGGAGCTCGGCCGGGCCAAGGCCAAGTTCGCCGATGACCTCGACGCGGCGCGGGAGCTCGTCGACCAGGCGCACGCCCAGGCCAAGGAGGCCCTCACCGAGCTGCGCAACCTGGTCCGGGGCGTGCACCCGCCGGTGCTCACCGAGCGCGGTCTCGACGCGGCCCTGTCCGGCCTGGCCGCGCTCTGCCCGGTGCCGGTCGAGGTCCACGTCGACGTGCCGGTGCGACCTAAGTCCACGGTCGAGGCGGTCGCCTACTTCATGGTCGCGGAGGCGCTGACCAACGTGGCCAAGCACTCCCGCGCCAGCCACGCCAAGGTCGTGGTCGAGGGCCACGGCTACCCGGGCACGCTCACCGTCATGGTCAGCGACGACGGGATCGGCGGCGCGGACATCCAGAGCCCGGGGCTGGCCGGGCTGGCCGACCGGGTGTCCGGGGTCGACGGGCGGTTGTCGGTGGAGTCCCCGGCCGGCGGGCCCACGATCATAGCGGCGGAGCTGCCATGCGCGTAGTGATCGCGGAAGATTCCGTCCTGCTGCGCGAAGGGCTGACCAGGCTGCTGACCGAGGCAGGCCACGAGGTCGCCGCCGCCGAGGGCGACGCCGAGGGGTTCTTGCGGGCCGTCGCCGTCCACGAACCCGACGCGGTGGTCGTCGATGTCCGGATGCCGCCCACCTTCACCGACGAAGGCCTGCGGGCCGCCCTGGTGGTCCGGGACCGCTGGCCCAAGGTCGGCGTGCTCGTGCTGTCCCAGTGGGTAGAGGAGCGGTACGCCATCGAACTGATCTCCGGCCGTCCGCACGGCGTCGGCTATCTGCTGAAGGACCGGGTGGCCGACGTCACCGAGTTTCTCGAAGCGCTGCAGCGGGTAGCCGACGGCGGCAGCGCGCTCGACCCTGAGGTCGTCGCCCAGCTGCTGGCCCGCAGCCGCCACCCGCTCAGCGAGCTGACCCCGCGCGAGCGCGAAGTGCTGGCGCTGATGGCCGAGGGCCGATCCAACTCCGCGATCGCCGACACGCTCGTGGTCGGCGGCGGCGCGGTGGAAAAGCACATCAACAACATCTTCACCAAGCTCGGGCTGGCGCCCGGTGACCGCGACCACCGTCGCGTACTCGCCGTGCTGCGCTATCTCGGCACCGGATAAACGGGGTAAAGCCATGACGCTCATATCCACCGCGGGCGCCTCGCCCCGGCCCGGCGCCCTGCGGATGTCGCCCGGCCGCTGGGCCGCGCTGGCCATCGGCGTCCCGGTGGCCCTCGCCCTTATCGGCTGGACCGGCTTCAGCCTGGTCAGCGCGGTCGCCAAGGGGAGCTACCCGTTCAGTTACCCGGTTCCCGTCCGGGACGGTCACGTGGCGGTGAACCTTAACTTCGGCAACGTCACGATCCGGCAGACCTCAGGCAGCACCGCCTCGCTCACCGGAGTCGTGCAGTACGGCCTGGTCCGCCCCGGTATCAGTGAGAGCACCACGGCCGGCGGCGCCGACGCGGGCGTGAACTGCGACGGCGTCGACACCAACTGCAACGCGAACGCGACCCTGGCCGTCCCGGCGAAGACCGCCGTCACGGTATCGAGCGACGGCGGGGATATCGGGGTTTCCGGTTTTGCCAGCGACATCGCGCTGTCGGCCGAAGGCGGCAACGTGACCGCCAGCAACCTGGCTGGCGACCTGCGGCTGGACACCGGCGGCGGCGACCTGGCCGGCAACGGGCTGACCGGCACCGTCCAGATCAGCACCGAAGGCGGCAACATCAGCGCCAGCAACCTGAACGGCACCGGTACGATGCGGCTGGATAGCGGAGGAGGCGACCTCAGCGGCAACGCGTTCACCGGCAACCTGCTGGTCGTCACCGACGGCGGCAACGTCAACGCCGATGCCGTGGACTCGCGTCAGGTCAGCATCGGTTCGGGCGGCGGCGACATCACCCTCGCGTTCACCCAGCCACCTCAGAACCTGCGAGTCACCGCCGAGGGAGGCAACGTCACGGTGATCCTCCCGCAGGACAGCACCAGGTACGACATCTCCACCCCCGACACCCTGGGCGGCAACGTCACGTACCCGTCGACGCTCGCCAGCTCCGTCTCTGACCACGTGATCGTGGTCGACAGCGGCGGCGGCGACATCAGCATCAGCAAGGGCTAGCTGAGGCGCAGTGAACTGATGAGCAGGCCGACGTTACCGGTCCCGAGGTTGCTGGGGACCGAGACGTAGAAGATCGCGGGGGCTTGGCCCGCGCCGCGGTCCACGACGACCACGGCGCCGGCCTCGCTGGTCCAGGCCAGGCCCTCAGCCGAGGCGTCCGGGTAGGTCATCAAGAACCTGACCACCCAAGCCGGGTGACCGCTGACCTGCGTCGGGTAGCTGGCTTCGAGCGTGCGGTAGTGCTGCAGCCCGGAATAGTAGGCCGGGTCCAGCGCGCCGACCAGGTCCTGCGCCGTCGGCTCGAGGTCCGCGGGACCGGAGTACTCGAACTGCTGCTGAAGCTGGCCCGAGCAGGCTAGGCCATGCCAGTTGACGGTCGACCCGCCGATGGCGACCTGCCCGGCCACGGCCCGTTCGCCTGCGCTCCAGCTGAACGTCGGGGTCTCCAGCGTGGACGGGCAGCCGCGCCGCCAGGGCGAGGATAGGAGCCGGTAGGAGAGCCCGGAGGAGGTGTCGACCACCAGCGGCTGGGACACCGAGGAGGCCGGTTGCGCCGGTACCCCGTGCCGCGCCGGTCCGGACGCGGACGCCGTGCCGACCGTCCGGGCCGTGTCGGCCAGCGCGCTCGGCCCGGCTGCCGTGGGCGTCTTGGCCATGTTCCTGACCATCACGACGATGACCGCCAGGACTACCACGGTGACGACGGTCAGCAACGAGAGCATGATCCGTCGTATCCACTGCCGGCGACGGCGCCTGCGGCGCCGGGCGATCGCCCTGGTCTCACGCATCAGCGAATCCCAGGCTGGAGACGGCACCTCCATGCCGCCAGGGTAAATCGCACATACCCGAACAGCTAGGGGTCATCACCACCCGGTTCGCGGGCTAGCCGCGCCGCTTGGCCGGGCTCGCTGCGTCAGGCCTGCGCGGCCGCGGGCGTCGGCAGCGGCACCGCTTCCTCAGCCCGCACGGTCGAGCGGCTGAAGGCCCACGTCACGACGAATCCGATGGCCAGCGCCACCAGCACGCCGAGGTTGGCGAAGGCCCAGGCGCCGGTCTTGCCGCCGAGGCCGAACGGCCCGAGCAGGTAGCCCTGCCAGGTCAGCCAGCTAGCCGCGGTGTTGGTGACCAGGCCCCAGCCGATGGCGGTGGACGCCAGGACCACCAGGACCGGGAGCCACCTGACGTCGCCGTAGCGGCCGACCGGGGTGAATAGCTCGGGCTCGGCGTAGTCCCGATGCCGCAGCGCGATATCGGCCAGCATGACCCCGCACCAGGCCGCGATCGGCACGCCGAGGGTGATGAGGAAGCCCTCGAACTGACCGATGAAGTTGTGCGCGACGAACACCACGTAGATGGTGCCCAGGGTCATCACCGTGCCGTCGATCAGGGCGGCCACGTACCGGGGAACCCGCAGGCCGAGGGAAAGCAGCGCCAGTCCCGAGGAGTAGATGTCGAGCACCGAGCCGCCGATCAGCCCCAGCACGGCCACGATCGCGAACGGGACCAGGAACCAGGTCGGCAGCAACGTGGCCAGCGCCCCGATGGGGTCGGCGCCGATCGCCGAGCTCAGGCTGCTGGACGAGCCGGCCAGGAGCAGGCCGAACACCAGCAGGAAGATCGGCGCGATCGACGATGAGAACGTGGTCCAGAAGACCACGCCCGAGCCCGAGGACCTCCGCGGCAGGTAACGCGAGTAGTCCGCGGCGACGTTGACCCAGCCGAGACCGAAACCGGTCATCACGAACACCAGCGCCCCGATGGTGGCCTGGGCGGAGCCGCTGTGGATGGCGGACACCGTGTGCCAGTGGATCTTGTCCGCGACGAGCGCGATGAACACCACGGTGGCCACGCCGGTCACGACGGTGATCACGGTCTGCATCCGCATGATCAGGTCGAAGCCCATCACGCCGCCGAAGATGGTCAGCCCGATCACGATGATCATCGCGATGACCTTCGTGCCGGTGCCACCGCCCCAGCCCAGGGTGTGGAAGACGGTGGCGGTGGCGAGCGTGGCCAAGATGACCAGGACGGTCTCCCAGCCCACGGTGAGCAGCCAGGAGATGACCGTGGGCAGCTTGTTGCCCTTGACCCCGAACGCGGCCCGGCTGAGCACCATCGTGGGCGCCGAGCCCCGCTTGCCCGCGACGGCGATGAACCCGCAGGCCAGGAAGGACAGCACGATCCCGGCGATGCCGACCACCAGCGCCTGGGTGAACGAGATGCCGAACCCCAGCACGAACGAGCCGTAGCTGAGGCCGAGCACCGAGATGTTCGCCGCGAACCAGGGCCAGAACAGATCGCGCGGGTGGCCCTTGCGCTCGTCCTCGGCGATCACGTTGATGCCGTTCATCTCGATCTGGAGAGGTCGAAGCTCCCCGGTGCCCGGCCGGTCGGCCACGCTGTCAGCCATGGCGAATCTCCTTCACTGATCCATGATTGCCTTGCGCTGCGCCCCGTCAATGGGTATGTGCGCGCCGTTGATGAAGCTGGCCATCGGCGAGGCGAGGAAGGTCACCAGCGCCGCGACCTCTTCCGGCTCGCAGATGCGGCCGAAGGGGATGGACTGGGTGGCCAGTTCATGCGCGCGCTCCTGGGTGACGCCCTTGTCGCGGGCGAAGGCCCGCTCGAGCGTGTCCCACCGGTCCGTGTTGACCGGGCCGGGGTTGACGGTATTGATGCGCACCCCGTACCGCCCGTACTGCTCGGCGACCGAGGAGGCGAAGTTGATGTCCGCGGCGTTCGCCACCCCGGCCGTCATCTCCCAGTAGCTGGGCTTGAGGCCGTCGTTGCCGACGACGAGAACGATCGCGCCCTCGCCCCGCCGGCGCATGTGCGGGATGACCGCGCGGACGGAACGCGCGTACCCCAGGAACTTCAGGTTGAGGCTCGACATCCACTGCTCTTCGGTCAGGTCCTCGAGCAGGCCGCCAGGGGAACTGCCCGCGCAGGTAACCAGGATATCGATCTGGCCGAACCGCTCGAGGGTGGCGTCGACGCAGCGCTGGACCTCGGCCGTCACGCTCATGTCGCCGGCGAGCGGCAGTATCGCCCGCCCGGTCTCGGCGGCGATCTTTTCCGCCGCGGCTTCGAGCGGCCCGGCGTTTCGCGCCGTGATGACGACGTCACCGCCCTCGCGGGCGAGGCTGGTGGCCACGCAGCGGCCGATGCCCTTGCTGGCGCCGGTGACGACGGCGACCTTCCCCTCGAGCCGCAGGTCCATCGCAACCCTTTCCGTCTCGCTACAGCGTCGGGCCGGGCGGGCATGTTCCCCGTCAGCACGACCGTGAGCCGGATGGTATATCAAATATCAACGTGGCGGAAGGTCCGGCTCGCCGACGCTGCGGCCGCCTCTTGACCCCTGCCCTGGCTCTGCCCACAATTGCGCCCGACAGCTCCGCGCGAAAGCCGTCACCCCACCGGAAGGGATCATCGATGACAGACAACATTTACTCGATCAGCGAGATCGTCGGCTCCTCCTCCGAGGGCATCGATGATGCCATCAGGGGGGCGGTCGTTCGTGCCTCCAAGACCCTGCACAACCTCGACTGGTTTGAGGTCGTGGGGGTGCGTGGCCGCATCGAGGAGGACGAGCGCTGCAACTTCCAAGTCACCTTGAAGGTCGGTTTCCGGCTCGATGAGCGGCCCGTCTGACCGACGAGGATCATCAGGCTGACCAAAAGGAGCCGAACCCGGCCGCCGCACCAGCCGGCGATCCGAATCCTGCCCGGTGAGCTCCCAGTCGCCC
>JASHVM010000075.1:0-8700 GCA_030044595.1 Streptosporangiaceae bacterium | reverse complement strand
AGGTGGAGCCGCTGGCGCTGGACGAGGCGTTCCTCGACGTCTCCGGCGCGCTCCGCCGGCTCGGCTCGCCCGCCGCGATCGCCGCCCGTATCCGGGCCCAGGTCGCCGAACAGCAGGGCATTACCTGCTCGGTCGGGGTCGCGCCGTGCAAGTTCGTGGCCAAGATCGCCTCCGTCCGCTGCAAGCCCGACGGCCTCCTCGTGGTACCGCGGGCCGGGGTGCTCGACTTCCTGCACCCGCTGCCGGTGGCCGCCCTGTGGGGGGTTGGAGAGCGGGCCGGGGAGGTGCTCGCCCGGCTGGGACTGCGCACGGTGGGCGACATCGCGCACACCCCGCTCGCCACCCTGCAGCGCGAGCTCGGCGTCGCGCACGGCACGCACCTGGCCGCGCTGGCGTGGGGCCGCGATGAGCGCCCGGTCACGCCGCGCGTCCAGGAAAAGAGCATCGGCGCGGAGGAGACGTTCCCGGCCGACATCGACGATCCGGACCGGATCAGGCGGGAGCTGCTGAGGATGTCCGGCCGGACGGCGCGTGCGCTGCGCGCAGGCGGGTACGTGGCCCGGACGATTTCGGTCAAGCTACGCCTGGCCAGCTTCAAGACGATGACCCGGTCGCGCACCCTGCCGCATCCGACCGACGTGGCCCGTGAGATTTACGCCACAGCCTGCTCGCTGTACGAGTCGGCGGGCCTGGATCCCGGCGCGCGGCTCCGGCTGGTCGGCGTCCGGGTGTCGGGCCTGGCCCGGGCGGCGGGCGCGAACGCCCAGCCGACGTTCGACGACAGGCCGCTCGGCTGGCGGGAGGCTGAGCAGGCGGTCGACAAGATCGCGGGCCGGTTCGGCACCGGCGCGGTCCGGCCGGCCGCGCTGATGGCCGATCCGGACGGCGCCGACCAGGATCCGGACCGCCGCTGATGGGCCCGGATCGTCTCCGGCGGAGGGCGGGTCCGCCCGGTGCGGAGCGCTTTCTGATGCGTTACCGGGGTGCACTCTTCCAAGCGGCGTGTCAACGCTCGTATTCTGGAAAAAGAAACCGGGTATGTGAGGTGAAGGTCACCGCACACGTGCCGGGTGCAATGTTTATGGGAGGCGTCGTGCCGCTCTCTGAACACGAGCAGCGCCAGCTGGAGCAGATCGAGCAAGCGCTGTACAGGGAGGATCCGAAATTCGGGCGTCTCGTGCGCTCCAGCGACCCGCGTGTGCACTACAAGCGCAAGCTCGCGCAGGGCCTCATCGGGGTGCTGATCGGCGCTGGCCTGCTCGCGGCCGGGGTGGTTACCCACCACGTGTACCTCGAGGCCGCCGGGGCTGCGGTCCTGCTCCTCTCGCTGGCGTGGGCGGTAGTCAGCTGGCGGCGGCATGTGGCCAGGACGCGGCCTCCCCGCGCCCGGGCCGGCCAGGCCCGGTCTATCGACCCCGGCAGGTCCGGCCAGCCCGCCCTGACCAGGCGCGCCCGGCTGATGGAACGCATGGAGGAACGGTGGCGCCGCCGGCAGGAGGGCGACCGCAGGATGTAAGCGGCCCGGCGTCGGCGCCCGGATCTAGCTCGAGGATCTCCGCTCGGTCCACCGTCGGGCTACCAGCGCGGCCGCGCGGTCCGGGATCCGCGCCGCGGCGTCCGCCAGCTCGGTCAGTACCGAGGCCGGGAAGAACCGGGCCCGCCATCGGTTTCCGCGCGGCACCGAGGCTGCGACGCCGCGCCGTGCCGTGGCGCCGTCTCGCCGCAAGTTGGCCGACCCCGACGGGCGCGCCGCGTAGCTGGCGCGTTCCTCGGCCAGCGCGAGCCTGCCGATCGCGGCGCGGGCAGGCCCGGGCAGTCCGGATGTGACCCGCTCGGCCAGCGTCCGCGGCGGCTCGCTCGGCCGGCTGCCCACGCCGAGATCCTCCAGGTCGTCGCGGAACTCGAGCCACGCGGTGTGCGCCCGGCTCGCGTCATCGGTGGCGCGGATCCAGCGCCACCGTCTGAGCCCGATCCGGCCGGCCGCCGGCGTCACTAGCATGACGGCGCAGGCCGCACCGAAGGCGATGCCGACCGTGGCCCAGCCGGCCCGCAGGTCGAGCCGTGAGGTGTGGGACAGCACCCGGTACAGGGCGAGCGCGACGATCGCGGCCGCCGCCGTCACCAGCAGCACGGTGGTCAGCGTCACCGGCCTGTGCTGCCTGGCCGCGTCGGCCTGATGGGAGGACAGCGCCTGGCGCGTCGGCGGCGCCACGACCGCGATGACCCCGCACGCCAGCGCGATGGCCGCGACCACGGCGAGGACGATCGCGGCCCACGGCGTCCCGGCCGACTTGCCAGCGGCGCCGGTTGTCGATCCCGCGTCGTTGGGGATGGGCCTCGGGCCAGGGAGCCCGAGCCTGGTCGGTCCCGCGCTTGGCACGCCGGAAGGCCCGGGTGAAGGACGGTGGGGCAGGACCCCGGTCCTACCCGCCCCCGGCGCCGCGCCCATGTAGTTCGGCGCGCTCGCGGTACCCTGGCCCGCCGGCGTGGGCTCGAACCGGATCCAGCCGTAACCCGAGAAGTAGACCTCGGTCCACGCGTGCGCATCGCTGGTCTTGACCACCCACTTGCCGCCGGAGGTCAGGGTGCCCGCGGTGTAACCCTGTACCACCCGGGCCGGGATGTGGAGCAGGCGGGTGAGCACCGTCATCGCGTACGCGGACTGTACGCATACGCCGGCCCTGGTCTTGTCCAGGAAGTCGATGAGCCCGGACGGCGTGTCGAACAGCTTCGCCGCTGAGCTGTAGGTGAACTGCGGTCCGGACAGCCAGCGGGCCAGCGCGTCGACCTTCGCGTACTCCGTTTTCTCGCCCTTGGTGATCGTGTCCGCTATCTGCGTCAGCGCCGGCACCTGGTAGGACTGCGGAAGGTCCAGGTCGGCCTGCAACTGCTGGCGCGGAGGCGCCGGAGCCGCGGCCAGCTGCTCCCACGTCGGGTCCACGATTTCGCCGTTCGCCGTGTAGGAACCGGCGGCTGCCGAGCCTGCCTGCGAGAACACCATCTCGTCCGGATCTGTCAGCCAGGCCCCCGGGGGTGTCACGACCGAGGTGGGCGGATAGAGGATCGGCAGGAACGTCCGCTCCGAGCGGGAGCTCAGCGCGTTATCGTCGACGTTCACCGTGATACTGGCCGGCGTGGCGACCGATAGGTTCGTCAGTTCCGGCGGCAGCGCCTGCATCGAGCTGATCGGCTTATTGCCCGCCATGTAGTCGGATGTCTGCCAGCCGGCGTCAGGCGTCAGCACATCGAGCACGTACTGCTGGAGGTACGGCGAGTCCTCTGCCTGGAGGCTCTTCGAGACCGTGGTGGTGTAGGTCAGCACCGTGGTCGGGTGGCTGTCCTGGAGCTGGGTGAGGGTCTGCGCTAGTACGTCGGGAAGGGGCGGTGCGCTTGCGCCGCTGCCGGTGCCGCCGCCGATTCCCGGGCCGGTGGAGAACAGCTTGCTCGGGTGCAGGCCCGGCACGATCAGCGGCACGCACAGCGCGAGGATTATGGAGGCGAGCCCTACCCGCCGCCCCGCGGCGGCCAGCGCGCGCGTGTCCGGGCCCAGTTCCGGCTCGAGGACGCGGTGCGCCGAGCCCGACACTCCCGTCCCCGCTTCCGGCGCGTTCGCCGCCGCGGGGACGGCCGCTCCGTTACCTGCCGAGCCGCCGCGGCCCGGGCCGTGCCGCGCCGCGTCGTACAGCGAGCCGGACCGCCACAGCGACACCAGCCTGCCCCAGATGCGTATCCGCTCCCGGCCGTCCGCGCTGAGAATAGCCAGGTATCCCGCCGCGCTCAGGCAGAAGACCAGGACGGTGCCGATGCCGTTCGGCGCCTTCATGGTGACCGGCACGGTGAACAAGACGAGCAGCGGAAGGCCGGCCAGCGCGGCGGACCGCAGCCGGACGGCGATCAGGTCCGTCAGCACGGCCGTGATGCCGATCCCGGCCGTCGCGAGCAGGACCAGGCCGGCTAGGTCCGGCGCCGGCGGCGCGTACCTGCGGGACTGGGTTACCCCGGTGCCCGCCAGGTCCCACAGGCGGGCGATCGAGGTCGGCGTCGGGATGACCAAGAGCAGGGAATGGCGCGCCTCGAACGCCAGGTTCAGGTAGAGCAGCAGGCCGAGCAGGGTGATGGCCAGGCCGACCGCGACGGGCAGCACCCGCAGCCGGCTGAGCGCCCCGCTGGCCGCGACCGCGATCACCGCCCCGGCTCCCGCGTAGAGCCAGGCTGAGCCGGTGAACAGCGGGTACAAGACGGTGGACGTGAGCACGCACGCGACGGCGGCGGTCAGCGTCATCCTCCGGTTCAGCGTCATCTCGGCTCACCCGCCAGGCTGACCGGCAGGGGCCGTTCGGCGGGCCCGAAGGGCCGGTGCAGCTGCTGCCAGGCGATCGCCAGCGGCGTGGTGGCGGTCGCGACGGCGACCCGCCATCCCGAGGCCGACAGGATCTCCGCCGTCCGCGCGGTGTCTTCCGGCACGGTGTCCGATGACCACGCGGACACCGTGAGCAGCAGCGCCATCGCGGGCGCGTTGCCCCGCCTGCTCGCGGCCAGCAGCCTGGCGTCGTCCGCGGACATCCGCCCGAGCACCGCGATCAGCTGGCCGCCTGCGTTGGCGAGCGCCGTCGTTCCGGCGGCGAGGCTCGGCTCGCGCGAAGGGCTGATGACGGCGAGCATGTCGAGCAGCGTGTCCTGGAACGTGCCGCGCGGGGCGATCTCGCCGGCTTCGGTGATAAGCCTGGCCCGAAAGCCCTCCTCGGCCAGGTGCGCGCCGATCGAGGCCGCCGCGCTCACGGCGAATTCGAACGTGGCCGAGGGGCCGCTGCCCGAATGCGCGGACCGGCGGGTGTCGAGGAAGACGGACGCGCTGTTCCGCCACTGATGCTCTTCCCGGCGAACCATCAGCTGGCCGTAGCGCGCCGTCGATCGCCAGTGCACCCGGCGCAGCCCGTCGCCGTCCTGGTAGGCCCTGGGCGCGGCGTCATCCTCGCCGATCGCCGATATCGTCCGCATCCCGCCTTCGCCCTCGCCCAGCCAGCTGCTCGGTGCCGCTGCCCGAGGCAGCGGGACGATCTTGGGAGTGACGACGAGCGTGCTGGTCGTCTTGAACGCGCGGCTGATCTCCACCAGCCCGAACGCGTCCGCGACCCGCACCCGGAGCGGGCCTATGGTGAACTTGCCGCGAGTGTCGGACCGGATCTGGTAGCTGAGCTCCCGGTTGCCGCCCGGCTCGATCTCGTCGAGCACGAACCGGGGCCTGCTCCCCAGCGCGTACGGCGTCACGTCCTCGGCGAGCAGCACCCCGGTGCGCAGCCGCGTAACGTTCTCCAGCCGCGCGGTGACCACGGTCGGCTGGCCGACCGGTACGCGCGGCGGGTCGAGCCTGCGGCTGCACGACAGCCGGTACCGGGACCTGCGCGCGATCGCCGCGGATACCAGGGGCAAGATGACGAGCAGGGCGCCGACGCGGACCAGGTCGGGCTCGGGTATCGCCAGGCCGCACACCACGGCCGCCCCGCCCGCGGCCGTGAACGACCTGCCCCGCGTGGTCAGCGAGCCGAATAGCGCCCGCATAACCCTCCTTTCAGCGCCGCGGGAGGGGAAGCTGCGTGATGATCCTCTTCACGACGTGCTCGGGGAGGTGGCGCTCCACGATGGCCTCCGCCGTGGGCAGCAGCCGGTGCGCGAGCACGGGACCGGCCAGCGCCTGCACGTCGTCCGGAATCACGTAGTCCCGCCCGTCCAGCGCGGCCCAGGCCCGGCTGGCGCGCAGCAGGTGCAGCGTGGCCCGCGGTGACGCGCCGAGGCGCAGCTCGGGCGAGGTTCTCGTCGCGTTGGCCAGGCTGATGATGTACTCCTTGACCTGATCGGAGACCAGCACCTGCCGGACCGCCACCACCAGGTCCTGCACGTCGCTCGCGCGCGCCACCGGTCTGAGCTCCTCGAGCGGGGACCTCGCGCCGTGCGCGTCGAGCATGTCCCGCTCGGCACCGGCCGACGGGTAGCCCAGCGAGATACGGGCGGTGAAGCGGTCCCGCTGCGCCTCGGGCAGCGGGTAGGTGCCTTCCATCTCCACCGGGTTCTGGGTGGCGATGACCATGAACGGCGCCTGCAGCGGATAGGTCGTGCCGTCCACGGTGACCTGGCGCTCTTCCATGCACTCAAGCAGCGCCGACTGGGTCTTGGGCGAGGCTCGGTTGATCTCGTCGCCGAGCACGATGTTGGCGAAGACCGGTCCCGGCTTGAACTCGAAGTCGTGCCGCTCCTGATTGAAGGCGCTCACCCCGGTGATGTCGCTGGGCAGCAGGTCGGGCGTGAACTGGACCCGCTGGACGCTGCCGTCGATCGCCCTGGCCAGGGCCTTCGCCAGCATCGTCTTGCCCACGCCGGGCACGTCCTCGATGAGCAGGTGCCCCTCGGCGAGCAGCACGGCCAAGGTGAGCCGGATCGCCTCGGGCTTTCCCTCGATCACCGACTCGACAGCCCCGCCGATCCTGCGGGCCGCCGGAACTAGATCATCGATCGGGCTCCCCGTCTGCCTTCCGGTGTCTAGGACCACATAGCCTCCTTGAAGGCGCTGGCGCGCAGAACAGCCAGGCTTCCCGTTCGTTACATATCCCGCTCCCGGCCGAGCTGCTGTACCGCTACAGTACGTCTTTCCCCGGTCAGCGCGCGACGCTGGCTCCGCTTCGGCGTCAATCCGGGCGCTGGCTCGCGGCGTCTCCCCACGCCGGGCACCGAATGCTCCACGATGCCCCACCGGCGAGCCCGGTGCCCGTCCTCGCCGCTTCAGGCATCCGAATCCCGTCACGGTTCTCGATGCCGACCTGCGGCGATGCCCGCCTTTTCGCGTGCCGTCTCGTGCTGCCGCCCGGCCCGCGGGCGCGGCCGGACCCGGGTCCTCCAGCCTTGCCCCACTTCGCTCCACTCGTTCTACCTGCTGCTTCAGTGGGGGGAGGGGCCAGATGTCGGCATTTTTGCCATTGACGGTGGAGCATTGTGGGGTAAAGTGGAGCGCACTGGAGAATCTGGCCGCTGGGAGGTGAGTGCCCGTGTTCCTCGGCACTCACGCGCCGCGGCTGGACGAAAAAGGCCGGCTGTTCCTGCCCGCCAAGTACCGAGAAGAGCTCGCCGGGGGAGTGGTGATCACCAAGGGGCAGGAGCGCTGCCTGTTCGTCTTCCCGCAGAACGAATTCGCCCGGATCACCGAGGCGCTGCGCACTGCTCCGGTCACCGCCAAGTCGGTCAGGGACTACAGCCGGGTCTTGTTCGCCGGCGCCTCTGATCAGCTTCCTGACCGGCAGGGCCGGATCACCGTTCCGGCCGCGCTGCGCGGCTACGCCGGGCTGCAGCGGGACTGCGTGGTGATCGGAGCGAACACCCGGCTTGAGATCTGGGATGCCCAGGCCTGGGAGACCTACCTGGCCACGCAGGAGGACACGTTCGCCGAGGCTGCCGAGGAGGTGCTTCCGGGAATCCTGTAGCGACCATGGGTCGGCCTCCATCCGCCGTTCCCTGCTGGCATCTCTTCCCCGGTGCCAGCCGGCAGCGCCAGCGGATGGAGGCCGACCGAGGGGCCGGAGCACGGCAGAACGTCACCGAACGCGCGGATACGGCGAGACCGCGGGAACGCAGCAGGGAAAGGGGACGCATGGCCGAGCCACAGCACGTGCCGGTGCTCGTGGGCCGTGTCACCGAGCTGCTCGCGCCTGCCCTGGCCGGCCCGGGTGCCGTACTCGTGGACGCTACCCTCGGCCGGGCCGGGCACGCCCGCGCGCTGCTTGACGCGTGTCCTGGCCTGCTGCTGATCGGTATCGACGCGGACCAGTCCGCGATCGAGGCGGCCCGTGAGCTGCTCGCGCCGTACGCCGACCGGGTGACGCTCGTGCACGCCAGGTACGACGAGATCCCCGCCATCCTGGCGGGACCGAGGGGGTCAGACAGGACGCGGATCATGGGCCTGCTCTTCGACCTGGGCGTCTCGTCCCCGCAGCTCGACGACCCGGACCGCGGCTTCGCCTACGCGCACGACGCCCCCCTGGACATGCGGATGGACCGCACCAGGGACCGCACCGCGGCTGACATCGTCAACGGTTACCCGGCGGCCGAGCTCGCCCGCGTGCTCCGCGACTACGGCGAGGAACGCTTCGCCCGGCGGATCGCCGATGCTGTGGTCCGCGAGCGTGCCCGCGCGCCGATCACCTCCACCCTGCGGCTGAGCGCCATCGTCAAGGACGCGATCCCCGCGGCCACCCGGCGCACCGGCGGCAATCCGGCCAAGCGCACCTTCCAGGCGCTGCGGATCGAGGTCAACGACGAGCTCGGCACGCTGCGCCGGGCGCTGCCCGCCGCGCTCGGCGTGCTGGCCGTCGGCGGCCGCGTCGTCGTGCTGGCCTACCACTCGCTCGAAGACCGCATTGTCAAGCGGGAGCTCGCGCGGCTTTCCTCCGACCAGACACCGCGCCGCCTGCCCGTACCCGCGACGGCGGCAACGCCGCAGTTCCGCCTGCTCACCAGGGGCGCCGAGCGCCCGGACAGCGAAGAAGTCACCGGCAATCCGCGCGCGGCCTCCGCCCGGCTGCGGGCCGCTGAGCGGATCCGGGAAGCCGCATGACCTCAAGGGGGCTTTGACATGGCCACAGAAACGATGCCGCGCACCCCTGGCGCCCTCCGGCAGGCGCCCGGCCGCACCGCGGCGCCCGACCGTGCCGCGGC
>JASHVM010000074.1:0-4306 GCA_030044595.1 Streptosporangiaceae bacterium | reverse complement strand
ATCCTGTACGCCGACGAGGCCGGGCTGGACTTCGGCCGGGACACCATCGCGTACTGCCGGATCGGCGAGCGCTCCGCCCACACCTGGTTCGTCCTGCACGAGCTGCTCGACCTGCCGAACGTCAAGAACTACGACGGGTCCTGGACCGAGTACGGCTCGCTGGTGGGCGTCCCGATCGAGCTCGGGGACAGCTAGCCGGGCAGCGGCGAACGCGCCGGGCCGCGCAGGCAGCCGTGGGTCCGGCGAAGGCACCTGCCCGGAACGGTCGAGGGCCGGCGGGCGGCATACACGATGGGAGTCTCAATGTCAGTCACCGAGGAGTACCTGGCCAACAACGCCCGGTACGCGGAAACCTTCACCGGGCCGCTGCCCCTGCCCCCGGCCAGGCAAGTCGCGGTCGTCGCGTGCATGGACGCCCGCCTCAACGTTTACGCCATCCTCGGGCTTAACGAGGGCGAGGCGCACGTGATCCGTAACGCGGGCGGCGTGATCACGGACGACCAGATCCGCTCGCTGGCCATCAGCCAGCGCCTGCTCGGCACCCGCGAGATCATCCTGATCCACCACACGGACTGCGGCATGCTCACCTTCACCGACGACGCGTTCAAGCGGTCCATCCAGGACGAGACGGGGATCAAGCCGCCCTGGTCGGCCGAGGCCTTCCCCGACCTCGACGAGGACGTGCGGCAGTCGATCGCGCGGATCAACGCCAGCCCGTTCATCCCGCACAAGGACGCGGTCCGCGGGTTCGTCTTCGACGTCTCGACCGGCAAGCTCAACGAGGTCAGCTGACCGCGCGGTCAGCGTCACTGTCGCGGCACGGGTTTTGGCGGCCCGGCGAGGGGGGCGGGCCGCCCGAGCCCGCGGCTGAAGTCGCCGCCGCTGGCTACCGCGAACGCTCGCCGGCGGCGCAGGATACGTGACGTTTACGCCGGGATGCTGGCCGCCGGTTGCGCCGCGGGGCGCCCCGGTGCTGCCTCGATGGTCAGGCCCGCACTAGCCGCGTAGGTGAAGTCGTCATCGACGGCGGCGACGGCGTGCCCGGCTGCCTGCAGCAGGGAAGCCGCGATGCTGGCGCGGTAGCCGCCCTGGCAGTGGACCCACAAAGGCCGCTGCGGCAATTCGCGCAGGCGGCCGGGCAGTTCGTGGAGCGGCACATGGAGGGAGCCGGCGATGGCGCCGCGAGCCCGCTCGGGTACGCGGCGGACGTCCAGTACGGCGAGGTCCTGGCGGTCCCGGGCGGCGGCCAGGCCCGAGTAGTCGCTGACCGGGTAGGTGGCCAGGCGTGCTGAGGCCTGCCAGCCGCCCGCGCACGTGATAGCGGCGCCGGCCAGGCGGTCGATCCCGATCCGGGCCAGGTCCTGCTGGGCGGCGGCGATCTGCCGGCCGGTCTCGCCGATCAGGGTCAGCGGAGCTCCCCAGGGGATCAGCCAGCCGAGGTAGGTGGCGAAGCTGTCCCCGTACTCGAAGCTGAACGAGCCCGGCACGTGCCCGGCCGCGAACGCCCGCCGGTGGCGCAGGTCCACCACCCATTCCCCGGCAGCGATCCGCCGGGCCAGTTCGACCGCGCTGACCCGGGCTGGCGGAGCCAGGTCCGGGGCATCCGGGCCGGTCCTGTTGGCCGGGGCCATGTGGGCGTAATAGGCGGGGTAGGCGTCCAGGCCTGCCAGCAGCGCGGCGACGTACCCGTCTTCCTCCAGGGTCAGCGCCGGGTTGGACCTCTTCTCCTCCCCGATGGTCGATGCGGTCGCTCCGGCGGCAGTGGCGGCGGCGGCGCAGAAGCTGCCGAAGCCGTGCGTCGGGCACACCGGCGTGCGGTCTGGCAGCACCCGGGCGAGCCGCCGGGCCGAGGCGTGCTGCGCGGCCGCGAGCGCGAGCGTGTGCCCGGGGCCGAGCAGGTCCGGGCGGCCGGTTGAGCCGCGCAGCAAGGACCCGCCGGTGAACACCGCCGCTGCCTCGCCAGTGGCTCGGTCCTCCAGGGCATAGGCCAGGTGGGTGTAGGTGTGCCCGGGGGTGGAGATGACCCGTACCTGCATGGACTGCCCGACCGTTACCACCTCGCCGTCGGTGATGCCCACCCGGCCGAACGCCACCGCGTCGGCGGCGTTGACGTGATAGGCGGCACCGCACCGGCGGGCCAGGGCCAGGCCGCCGGAGACGTAGTCGTTGTGGATGTGGGTCTCGAACACGTGCGTCACCGCGACGCCGCGCGCGGCGGCGGCCGCCAGCACCCGGTCGATGTCTCGCTGCGGGTCGATCACCAGCGCGCTGGCACCGTCGGTCGCCAGGTAGGTCCGGTCACCCAGCGACGGCGTGTCGATCGTCACGACTTCGATCACAAGACCTCCCAGCCTATTTATCCTATCGACATTATAGGCTATTGTACTGCTTGTGTCTCCTGCAGATGACCTGGCCGCTGGCCGGGGACCCGTGATCGCGGTCATAGGCGGCGGGGCCAGCGGCACGCTCGTCACCGTCTACCTGCTCCGCGAGGCCGCGGTGCGGCAGCTGCCGCTACGGATCGCCCTGATCGACCGGCACGGCCGCCACGGGCTCGGCCAGGCGTACTCCACCACGCATCCTGGCCACCTGCTGAACTCACCGGCGGGCGCTATGAGCGCGCTCGTCGGTGATCCGGGCCACCTTTCCCGCTGGGCAGCCGAGGCCGGCCTGCCGCGCGACGGCTTCCTGCCCAGGAGCGCCTACGGCCGCTACCTCACCGAGCTCCTCGCGGCGGCCGAACGTTCAGCGCGCCCAGCGGCACGGGTCAGCCGCGTAACCGCATGCGTCTCGGCGATCCGGCGCGGCAGCCATGGCCGCGCACTGCGCCTGCACCTGGCCGCGGACGGCCGGATCGACGCCGACGCCGCCGTGCTGGCCACCGGCAACCTGCCGCCAGTCCCGCCCTTCCCGGTCCCGCAGGGGAACCGCTACATCGCCGATCCATGGGAACCCGGCGCGCTGGAGGCCGCGGCTGACGGCAGCCCCATCGCCGTGCTGGGCACCGGCCTGAGCATGCTGGACGTGGCGATCGCACTGACCAGCGCGCGGCCGCGCACGGCCGTGCACGCCGTCTCCCGCCACGCGCTGCTCCCCCGCGAGCACCACTGGCCGCGCGCACCAGCCGCAGCGAGTGCCATGCCTGTGATCCGCGGGTCCGCGACCACAGTCCGCCTCGCCGCCCTGATCCGCAAAATCCGGGTCAGCGTCACCGCCTACCCCGGCGACTGGCAGGACATCGTGGACGCGTTGCGGCCGCAGATCCCCCTCATCTGGGAACAGCTGCCGGAGGCGGACAAGCGCCTGTTCCTCCGACACGTCGCCCGGTACTGGGAGGTGCACCGTCACCGGGTGCCGCCCGAAACCGCGCGCCGGATCGCCGCGCTCGCCTCGGACGGCCGGCTGATAGTGCACCGGGGCCGCGTCGCCGCGGCCAGCTACGAGCGCGGCGGCTTGCGGCTCCGCATCGACCGGGGCGGCTCATCCGCCGAACTGGACGTCGGCTGGCTCATCAACTGCACCGGGGCCGGCACCGACATCACCACCACCGGTGATCCCCTGTTGCGCTACCTGTTGGACTCAGGCCTGGCCCGGCCGGACCCGCTGCGGCTGGGGCTGGACGCCGATGCGCGCGGCGCCCTGCGCGACGCGGCCGGCAGGCCCGCCGGCGACATCTTTACCCTTGGCCCGCTGCAGCGCGGGCGCTGGTACGAGACGACGGCGATCCCGGAGATCCGGGACCAGGCCGCCGGGCTCGCCCGCCACCTGCTCACCAGGCGGGCGGCGCTGGGCGGGTCGCTGGCTGATCTGGGTGCGCTGGTGCGGGTCGGGGATGGTGTAGAGGCGGCGCTGGCCGTGCTCGCGGAGAGCAGGAGGGCGATGTCATGACTCGGATCCAGGAGGCCGCGACGGCGGCGGGCCGGCCGCGGGCGGCGGAGATCGAGAATTACTCGATTCAGCCGATCCCCGATGATCAGCGGCACGGCACGGTCGGGCAGCAGTGGCGGTTGTGGTACGCGTGTAACGCGAACTTTTTCTGCGTGGTGCTGGGGTCGTTCGCGGTGCTGCTGGGGCTGAACTTGTTCTGGGCGATCATCGCGATCGTGGTGGGGTCGGTGATCGGCGGGGTGCTGACCGCGCTGCACGCGGTGCAGGGGCCGCGGCTGGGGGTGCCGCAGATGATCCAGTCGCGGGGCCAGTTCGGGTTCTACTTCGGCGTGGTGCTGTTCGTGATGGGGATCGTGCTGGACGTGGGGTACATGGGCGGCGGGCTGGTGGTCGGCGCGCAGTCGCTGCAGGGGGTGAT
>JASHVM010000675.1:0-2532 GCA_030044595.1 Streptosporangiaceae bacterium | reverse complement strand
GGCATCAGGATCGTGCCTGGCAGCTGCCCGGGCGGGTCGGCAGCATGCAGCCCAACTGGTCACGAAGCGTAATTGGTCTCCGGCAGCACGCGCACGTGTAACCGCCGTTAGGGACGGCTAAGGCGAGCCCTCTGTGCTGGTCAACTGACGCATAGAGCGGGATGTTCTGCGCGGTGCGCTGCTCTTCGATCGCGCGTATCAGGAGGGTGGCGTACCTGGCTAGGCCAGGCCTGCGGCCGGCGCCTGGCGGGTTAGGTCGGCGCGGGGGTGGCAGCCGGTCTTGTGCCGGATAGGAGGTGCGAGCCGACGGTGCGCGTGCTGATGAGTAGCCCGGCGGCAGTCTGCGCGTCGCTGCGGGCCCCGGGGTGACGATGGTGACCAGCTCCCGCTCGCGGGCGCTGAGCTTGGCCAGCTTCGGCGGGGCCTTCTGTGTGCTGGGGAGGTAAGTATGAGGGTCGCAGCCCGGCTGGAGGGGCTCCGCACAGGGTCATTGCGGCCGCGTGTCGGCTGCTGGCGGCGGAGCTGGGTCAAGGTGCGTGACCGGGTTGTTGGCTCGACGCGGGCGGTGGCATGGGGACGGCCTGCCGGTGGTGGGGTGTCGGCGAGCTGACAGCGGCGGTGTCAGCCGGGTGACTGACCGCCGCCTGGCGGGCTGGGCACGCTGGCGGCAGCCGGTCATTTCGGGGACCGGGAATGCCCTGGAGGGGGAGAGGCAAATGACGACGGTAGCGGGACTAGGAGTCGATGAGTTGCGGTCCCGGTTTTCCGGCCGGGTGATCATGGCCGGGGACGGCGAGTATGACCGGGCCCGTTCGGTGTGGAACGGCGCCATCGACGCTCGCCCGGCGGTGATCGCGCGGTGCGCCGGGACCGCGGATGTGGCGGCGGCGGTCGGTTTCGCGCAGGAGGCCGGCCTGGAAATCTCGGTGCGCGGCGGTGCGCATAACTTCGGCGGCGCCGCGGTCGGCGACGGCGGCCTGACCGTCGACCTCAGCGGCATCTGCCAGGTTGCGGTGGACCCGGACGCGCGGACCGCCCGGGTCGGCGGCGGGGCCACGCTGGCGCAGCTGGACGCGGCCACCCAGAAGCACGGCCTGGCCGTCCCCGCCGGCACGGTCAGCCACACCGGCGTGGGCGGGCTGACCCTGGGCGGCGGGTTCGGCTGGCTCACCCCCCAGTACGGGCTGTCGTGCGACAACCTGCGCTGCGCCCAGGTCGTCACCGCCGACGGGCAGGTGCTGCGGGCCAGCGACCAGGAGCACCCGGAGCTGTTCTGGGCGCTGCGCGGCGGCGGCGGCAACTTCGGTGTGGTCACCGAGTTCGAGTTCCGGCTGCACCCGGTCGGGCCGCTGGCCCAGCTGGGCCTGTTCTTCTGGGACGCCGGCGACGGCGAGGCCGCCCTGGCGCTGGCCCAGCAGGTCACCGCGGACCTGCCGCCGAAGATGGGCGCGCTGATCGCCGGGCTGAACGCCCCGCCCGCCCCGTTCGTACCCGAGCAGCATCACTTCCGCCCCGGGTACGCGCTGATCGTGGCCGGGTTCGGCGCCGACACCGACCATGACAAGCTGGCCGGGGAGGTGCGCTCCGCGCTGCCGCCGCTGTTTGAGTTCATCACCCCCATCCCGTACGTGGCGCTGCAGCAGATGCTCGACGAGAGCGCGCCCTGGGGCATCCTGGCGTATGAGAAGGCGCTCTACCTGGACGCCTTGACCCCGGGCGCGATCAGCGTCATCACCCGGCAGATGGCTCACCGGCGCTCGCCGATGTCTATGGTGCTCGCCTTCCCCGTGGGCGGTGCGTTCTGCGCCGTCCCCGAGGAGGCCACCGCGTTCGGCGGCGCCAGGGCACCCGGCGTCATCGTCGGCGCCACCGCCGTCGCGCCCGAGCCCGGCCTGCTGGCCGCCGACCGCCGCTGGGTCCGCCAGACCTGGCAGGAGCTGCTGCCGCACGCGCGCGGCACGGGCAGCTACGTCAACTTCATGGCCGACTACGAAGCCGACCGGGTGCGGGCCAGCTACGGCCCCGCCAAATACCGGCGGCTCGCCCAGGTCAAGGCCGCCTACGATCCCGGCAACGTCTTCCACCGCAACGCCAACATCAACCCCGCCGGGTAACGCGCCGGGCCGCCGGGCCTACCCGGATCACCCGGGGCTGCGGCGCCGCGGGCCAGCCCGTGCCTGGTCGGCGGCACCGACGGGCACCACGAGCCACGCCTGCCATATGATCAGGCCGGCTGACAGCCACCGCTCCGTCGAGGACAGTCGCGCTGATCAAGAGACACCGGCCTGCCTGATGCCCTGACCGTTGCGACAAGTGACTGCAGCGCGAGGTCGCGGACAGGCCGGATCCGATCGGAGCGCGTAGGCAAGGCATCGGCCTAGCCGGGCGGGGTGACCCGGTGTTACGCTCGGCTCGATCCGGTCACGCGGGCGCCGAGGGCGGGCCACCCGTACTCCCTGGCGGAGGACGTGTGAGCCCTGCGGCGTGCGCCCGGGCGAAGGGGCCTGGCGATGGGGCTGCCGCAGGGGACGG
>JASHVM010000674.1:0-3096 GCA_030044595.1 Streptosporangiaceae bacterium | reverse complement strand
GACCGCTGACGTTCCCGGTGACTTGCTCAGGATCTCGCCGGCTATCACCTGCGCAGCCTGCTGCTGGTAGGGCGCCCCGCTGTCCAGCGCGATATTGGCGGAGGCCGCCATGGCCAAGTTGATCTGATTCAGGCTGTCCAGCGTGGTGTCGCTGGTGTCGAAGAACTTCTGCTGCAAGGCGATCACCCCGGTGACCGTCGCGCCCGCGTACTTCGTAGCGGCGTTGCTGATCCCGGTCACCACCGAAGCCGCGGCACCGGGCTCGGTGATGATCACGAGCCGCTGGCCCGCGAGCAGGTTGTGCAGGACCACGGGCTCGACCGCCTGCGCGTACGCGTCGCCGACGCTCGCCTGCGCCTGGGCCGCGTCACGCTGGCCGCTCACCTGGTCCAGCTCGTTCTGCAGCTTCCCGGTGGTGCTGTTCAGGATGTTGTACGTGGGACCCTGCAGCTCGGTGGAACCGAGCACGATCCCGATGGCCAGCGCGAGGAACACCGCCACGATGGATACCAGGTGGTAGCGAAAGTCAATCACTAGAGTTTTCCGGTCAGCCAGTAGGTAAATGAGTGCCAGGTTGCTTCAAAATACCTGGCCAGGATGGGTGCAGCCGGCGAGAACAGCACGGCCACGAGCACGGTCACCGCCGCGGCCAGCACGAGCACGAGCAGCGACCACGACGAAATCCGGCTGTGGTACAGCTGGTGCACGCCCCTGGCGTTGACCAGCTTCCCGGCCACCCGCAGGTGCGTGATGAACGTACTCGACATGCCCGGCCGACCCTTGTCGAGGAACTCCTCGAGCGTGTGGTGCGTGCCCACGACGACGATCAGGCTCGCCCCCATGGCGTCGGCCACGAGCAGCGCGACGTCCTCGCTGGTGCCGGGCGCCGGGCAGGTGACCGCGTCCAGGCCGAGTTCGCGGACGCGGGCGAGCCCTGGCGCGCGGCCGTCCGGATAGGCGTGCACCAGGAGTTCTGCCCCGCAGCACAGTGCCTCGTCGGACACCGAGTCCATGTCACCGAAGATCACATCGGGCTGGTAGCCGGCTTCGATCAGGGCGTCCGTGCCGCCGTCGACGCCCACCAGCACCGGCTTGTACTCGCGGATATAGGGCCGGAGGGCGGCGAGATCCTCCCGGTAGTGATAGCCGCGCACGACGACCAGGACATGCCGGCCGGCCATGTCCGTATCCACGTCGGGCGCTCGGACGCCGTCGGTGAGCAGTTCGTGCTCGCGCCGGAGGAACTCCAGCGTGTTCTCGGCGAACGACTCGATCTGCACCGCCACCATGGCCCGGGCCTTGGTCATCGCCGCCTGCACCGATTCCTCGGTGAGCGGCGTGCCCTTGGCGATGACCGTGTCGCCCAGGTACAAGGTCTCCTCGTCCAGCCGCACGACCGTGCCGTCGGTGACCCGGACGAGCACGTCCGCCCCCGCGCCGTCGATGACCGGGATGCCCGCGTCGAGCAGCAGCTGAGGGCCGAGGTTAGGGTACCGGCCGGTGATGCTCATCGACGCGTTGACGACGGCCGAGACCTTCCGCTTGATCAGCTCCTCGGCGCTCACCCGATCCAGGTCGGAGTGATCGATGATGGCGATCTCGCCCGGATTGAGCCGCCTGGCGATGTTCTTCGTCCTGCGGTCCACCCGCGCGACGGCGACTATGCCGGGTGGCTCCCCAGCCTTGCCCCGGAATACCGGCGGAATCACGGTCGGCAACTTCATCGTGTCCCATCCTGCCAGAGCGGTCCCACGCGAACAGCCACGTTGTGGGCGTGTCATGGATCCCGCGCCTGGGCGTCCCGCACGGTATCACCCCAACCTGTGATCTGACTGCGAGAACGCAGAGACCCTGGGACCTCGGCGCAGGCCGGGGACCCGGCCGGCCATCAGGTAATGTTGAAATCGTGACAAAGGGGGCACGCCTCACGGAGGCTGACGCCGAGGCTCACGTCCACGGGATCTGCTTCAAGACGGGGCCGCCGGCACGGGTGGGCGTCGAACTCGAGTGGCTCCTACGCGACCACCGTGATCCAGCCCTGCCGGTCCAGCCGGAACAGGTAACCGCCGTGCTGGCCCGCCTCGACGGCGAGACCCCGGCCGATGATCAGGGTTACCCAGGGCAAACACCACAGACCGTTCCGGATAAATTTCCTTCTCTACCATCAGGTGCCGCGCTTACCGTGGAGCCTGGCGGGCAGCTGGAGCTGAGTTCCGCTCCCGCCGCCACGCTCGGTGAGCTTCACGAGGCGACCGAGCGGGACCTGGCCTCCCTCCGCGACGCGGCGGCGGCCGTCGGCTTGGAGCTGTGCGGCTACGGCCTCGACCCGCTGCGCCCGCCCCGGCGCGTACTCGACTTTCCGCGGTACGCGGCGATGGAGAAATTCTTCGACCGTGATGGCCCGTGGGGCCGCCAGATGATGTGCGGCACCGCGTCGGTCCAGGTGTGCCTGGATGCGGGCGACGACAGCGCGGGCGAGTCCGGCTACCGCTCGCGTTGGCGGCTGCTGCACGCGATCGGCCCGGTGCTGGTGGCCGCGTTCGCCAACTCTGCGCTGCGGGCCGGGCGGCCCACCGGGTGGCGCTCGGCCCGGCAGCAGGTATGGGCCAACATGGACCCGGGCCGCACCCGGGCGCCCCGGGACCCAGCCTCCGCGGGCGACCCCCGAGAGGCGTGGGCCGCCTACGCTCTCGACGCCCGGCTCATGTGCGTGCGCGAGCCTGACTCCGCCGACTGGACCGCGCCGCCCGGGCTGACCTTTCGCGGCTGGCTGCGCGGTAGCGGCTCGGGCGCACTGCGGACGCCTACCTCTGAAGACCTGGATTATCACCTGTCCACGCTGTTCCCGCCGGTCCGCCCCCGCGGGCACATGGAACTGCGGATGATCGACGCGCAGCCCGGCGATGGGTGGATCGTACCCGCGGCCGTCGTCACGGCCCTGGCCGACGACGGGCGCGCGGCCGACGCCGCGCTGGCCGCCGCCGAGCCAGTCTGGCACGCACCAGCGGACGGCCGCGACCCGTGGGTGCGCGCCGCCAGGAACGGGCCGGCCGACCCGTGCATCGGCCAGGCCAGCAGGCGGTGCTTCGAGGCGGC
>JASHVM010000673.1:0-3882 GCA_030044595.1 Streptosporangiaceae bacterium | reverse complement strand
CGCCGCCCGGACCATGCTCGACGACAGGTTGACGATCGAGCCGCCGTCACGCACCCGCCGCGCGGCCTGCTGGTTGACGACGAACGTGCCCCGCACGTTGACCCGGTGAATCTCGTCGAAGTCGGCCAGGTCGAGGTCGGCGAGCGCGACGGGGTGGTTGATCCCGGCGGTATGGACGACGACGTCGAGACGCCCGAAGCGGTCCTCGACGTCGTCGAAGAGCGCTGAGGCCGCCTCCTCGTCGGCGATGTCCGCCGCGAAGGCCGCGCCGCGCCGCCCCTGCTCCTTGATCTCCCCGACCGTCGCATCGGCCAGGTCGATGCTGCCGACGTAAGCCACGGCCACATCGAATCCGTCGGCCGCCAGCCTGGCCGCTATGACCCGGCCCATTCCGCCGGTTCCCCCGGTTACCAGGGCGGTCCGGGTGCCGTCTGCGGCGTCACGGTCTGCAGTCATGAGTCCTTACCCTTCTCTGCGCCCGCTCGTCGGTCCGCCGATCGCGCGAGTGCCCAGTGTCGCCGCCTGATCGGCGCCGCACATCGTCAGATCGGGTAAGTGCGTAGGCACCGTCCCTGGATCGCGGGCCGAGGAGGCGGCGCGGAAACCGCTGCCCAGGCGGGCCAGGTCGACCCGGGATCGGATGCCGAGCTTGGCGGACACGCGCGGTCCCGCGCACGGCGTCTTGATCACCTGTACCTGCCTTAACCTGGAACTGCCGCCCAGAAGGACAGGAGCGCCGGAATGGTTTCGATGCGGGCGCTGGAGTGCCTGGTGACGATCGTGGAGCAGGGCTCGCTGACCAAGGCCGCGGCGGTCTTGCATATGTCGCAGCCGGCGTTGTCGCACCAGATCGCCGCGATGGAGCGGGAGCTGGGAACCCCCGTCATCGAGCGCCTGCCGCGGGGGATCAGGCCGACCGCCGCCGGGCTGGCGGCCGCGGCCGAGGCGCGGGTCGCCCTGGCCGCGGCTGACCGGGCCGTGATCGCGGGAAAAAGAGTGGCGGCCGGGACCGGTGGCCGGATCCGGATTGCCTGCGCGGAGACGATGACGGCGTGGGTTCTGGTCCCGGTGCTGCGCAGCTGGCGGCGCCGGTTTCCCGACGTCGAGCTCGACCTGAAGGAGTACACCAGCGCGGACCGGATGCTCGAGGTGCTCGTGGCCGGAGGGGCGGACATCACGGTCGGGCCGCGACCGACGCGAACCGATGAGCGCATCGAGGTGCTGGGCCGTGAGGAGATCGTGGTGGTCGCGTCCCCGGATCACCGGTTCTCTGAGCTGGACGCCGTGCCGCTGGCCGAGCTGTCCGCCGAGCCGCTCGTTCACTATCACCGGGACAACGGGAACTCCGTGTGGCTCGATCAGTTCGCGGCGCGGCGCGGTGTCGTGCTGCCGCAGCCGACGTTGCGCACGGGCAGCCCGCGTACCGCCGCGCAGCTGGCCTCGGCCGGCATGGGAGTGGCGATCGTGCCCTTCTCCGCTCTTACCCCGCTACCGCCCGGGACGATCAGGTCCCTTGACCCGCCTGAGCTGCGCGACGTGATCGTCGTCGTCGCCGCGCCGCACGATGACCTGCTGCGGCGGTTCGTCCGCGACCTGAAGCGGCGCGGGCTTCCCGACTCGCGCATCGCAGGCCTCAACCATCGCGTGAAACGTCAGGTCCTGCCCGCGCGCTGGTAATGCCGGGCGACGCGGGCCCGGTTGCCGCATACGCCGGGTGCGCACCATGATCGGCGGGGGTTGACGGCGATGAAGATCATCAAACAGGCCCGGTTGGCGCATCGGCGCAGCCGGATGACCTGTGCCGGGTCGGACAAGAACTCCGCGGCCTGCACGGCAATGAACGCCAGCCGCGGGTTCCCGCCGTACTCCCGGTGCCACTGCGTCTGCACGCGCAGCCCCGTCCCGGTCAGCAGCAAGCGCGTGCTGGTCGGGGCGGACTGCATGAAGAAGTTGAGGTCTGACACTGCCGCCTGCGGGACTGGCCGGACGTCCACCAGCGCCTCGATTAGCTCCCGCAGGGCCGAGCGCAGTCGGCGCAAGGCACGGATGTCCGGAAGGTCGCCGTCCGGTACGCGTGCCCGCTGCATCCGCCACCAGGCCTCCGCGTCGCGATCCGCCGACAGGAGATCCTCCCCCGTCGGCGATCCGGGCGGCGCGACGGTATTGATGAGATCCACGGCGACAATCGGCTCGCCGGTAACAGCGAACCGTATTCGCTCAGCGCTAACGGCCATAATCCAAGTATAGGCATTAGCGATTTCAATAAGAGCCATGAATTCTTCGAAAGCCTTAACCCTTGCTCCGGCGCTAAGTAACGTGCCACGCTGGTTCTTGTCCATTAGAACTAACTGCGGTGATGCCTCTCGGGCACGACGGTCGTTTTCGAGCCGGCGTACTCGCAGCCGCCGTCACCGCACGCCATGCGCGATGGCAGTCCGCCATTTAGGGCGGTCGGCAGGAAACACGCGGAAATGCCGTGCATAAACCGGGCGGTGACCTGATGAGGCTAATCAGCCGGCGCCCGAAGGAGATGACAGATGCCTTCCCTGGAGGACAAGACCGTGCTGATCATCGGCCGGGGCAGCGGGATCGCCCGGGCCATCGCCCCGGTCGACGGTGGCGGGCACCTCGTCTGACGACACCCGAGGCGGCGACATGACCGCGATGATCAGTGATTCCTCCCCGGGCGCGCGCGGGAGGACGACCACGCCGGGGCGATCCGCCCGCCCGGAGGTTGCGCACGGACGTGCGGCAGAACAGAAGATGGTCCGTGACCTGCTGCGGCGCGCTCAGCACGGGGCCGGCGGCGTGGTGCTGGTCGATGGCGAGCCGGGCATCGGCAAGTCGATGCTGCTCTGCGGGGCCGCCGAGGAGGCCGCCGGGCGGGGCTTTTCTCTGGCCGCGGGGGCTGCGGACCAGCTCGGCCAGGCGATCCCGTTCTTCGCGCTGCGCGCGGCCCTGCGTGAGCCGCTGGCCGGGACGGCCGCCGATGATCCGGGCTGGGATCTGCCGGATGCGGCCGCGTGGTGGATGACCCGGATACGGGCGCACCTCGAACAGCGAGCCGCGGTGGCCCCGGTGCTGGTCTGCCTGGATGACCTGCACTGGGCCAGCCCGGCCGCGCTGGCGGTGCTACGGGCGTTGCCGCGGGACCTGAAACGGCGCCCGGTCGCGTGGTTGCTGGCCCGGTCGAGCACATCGCAGGGCGACGCGGATTACATGTTCGGCCTGCTGGAGAAGGACGGTGCCGCCCGGGTCACCTTGGCGCCGCTGGACCAGGACGCGGTGGCGGCCATGCTCACCGGCGCGTTCGGCGCACCGCCGGACGAGGCGCTGGCCGGCCTGGCCCGCGGTGCCGCCGGGAACCCCTCGCTCGTGGCCGAGCTGATCGCCGGCCTGCGCGACGATCATGCCGTTCAGGTCACCGGCGGACGCGCCGTGCTGGCGTCGGCCCGGCTACCGAAGCGGATGTACCGCCTCGCGCAGCGGCGGCTCGATGGGCTGTCCCAGCGGGCCCGCCAGCTCCTGGTGACAGCAACGGTGCTGGACCCGGCGTTCCGGCTGGAAGACGCGGCCGAGATGCTGGGCCAGACCCCGGCCACGCTGCTGCCCGCGGTCGAGGAGACGATGGACGCGGCGATCATGACCGCCGCGGAACACGCCTTCGCCTTCCGCCACCCGCTGCTGCGCCGCGCGGTCGGCGAGATGATCCCGCGTCCGGCCCTCGGCGCGTTGCACCGTCAGTACGGCGAGATGCTGCTCGCCCGGGGCGAATCAGCGGACCGGGCCGCACGCCACCTGCTCGAGGCCGCGCATCCCGGTGACCCCGCATCGCTGACCGGGCTGGTCCAGGCGGCGGCGCGCACGCTGTCCTCAGCGCCG
>JASHVM010000073.1:0-10093 GCA_030044595.1 Streptosporangiaceae bacterium | reverse complement strand
CGCCCGCGGCCACCCAGGCGCTGGCCGATGCGGGCTCGGCCCCGGGCCGCTGCAGGGCCGCCAGCGCGCCGAGCCCGAGAGCGAGGTCACGCGCTCCCAGGGCGCGCCCGAACACCTGCGTAGCCAGGTCATCCGCTGTCGTGCCCACCCACGGGCGGGCCGGGACCGACGGCCAGGCCAGGGCGGTCAGGCCGATCACCACCCGCCCGGCCGCGACGGCCCAGGCGCCCCCGCGCAGCAGCGCGGGGATATCAGTCGGGTCCGCCGGGAACGCCAGCGAGCGTTGGTTCGGGCGTGTTCGCACCGGATGATCATAGCCGCGGGCCGCCGGCCGCGACCGGCAACGCGCTCACCCGGGATATCGGGCCGGCTCAGGTTCGGGCAGATGCGGAGCGGTCGACGGTGAGGTACCAGGAGCCGCCCGCGAGATTCAGCGCCCCGAGAACCAGGAAGAAGCCTGCCCATCCGTAGACGCCGTACGACAGGCACACGACGCCCGCGCCCGCCGCGACGCTGCCGCCGAAAACACGCGTCACCCCGGCGAAGCGGAGATGGCGGTACTCCCACGGGCTGATGAAGCGGTGCACGCCAGATCGCGGCGGAGATTGCCACCACCCGCGCAGGCCTTTCGCGGCGGTGTTGTCGTTGGGTGCGTTCATCGGGATGCCCCCTGCGGAGTGTGCTGTCGATTAGCCGGTCACCCGTTAATGTGATATCACATCGATAGCTTACTCGTCAATGCTCGCCGTCCCGGCCTGCCGAGCGGGGACAGGGCGCATCGCGCGGCCGCCGCGATACGCTCGCAGGCAGCGGTGGCGCGCCACCGCACCGCGGGAAGGTGGCACCAGATGAGCGTGTTCACGGTGGACCTGAAGAACCAGCCCGGCGAGCTGGCTCGCCTGTGCGAGGCGATGGCCGGCAGCCGCGTCAACCTGGTCTTGTCCGCGACGGCCCACGCGGACGGCGGCGGCACCGTGGCGTTCATCGCCGACGACGAGGCCGGCGCCCAGGCCGTGCTGCTGGACGCGGGCATCGGGTACGCGATGCGCCCGGCGCTGACCATCCGGATGGAGAACCAGCCCGGAACCGGCGCGGCCACCTTCCGCAAGCTCGCCGACGCGGGCGTCAACGCCGACCTGCTCTTGCCGGTCCGCGTTTCCGATGACCTGTTCTTCGCCGTGATCTGCGTCGATGACCAGGACAAGGCCCGCCAGGCGCTCGGCGGGCAGGTCGTTCCCGACAGCCCGGCCCGGTAACGGCGCTGCGCTATTCTCCCGCGACCCGGTCGCGCTTGACCTGGCCGACAAACGTCCGCCATTCCGCGAGCGTGAAGTTGAAGCTGAACTCAGCGCTGCTCTTGCTGTCACGCACTCCTACGCGACCGTCGGCGAGATGCGCGACCTCCACGCACTCTCCATTTGCTGCGCTATAGGAGCTTTTCTTCCACGATATATCACTGGGATTAACCGAACGCATCTTCGAGTCCTTTTTTCGCATTATCTATGACAGGTAGGCTGGGGCAGAGCAAAATATGCTACTTCCACGCATTATCGGCGACCGCGAGCATCTCCCGCGATTTCGCCTCGTCCAGGGCCAACTCCGACAAGCGATCGAATGAGCGCCGGTATCTGTAGGCTTCGTCCTCCTCCTCGACGTACCGGCTACCGGTGAGGTGCTCGAGGTAGACAACATCGTGGTGGGTGACGTCATGCACCTTATCGAACTGAAGCAGGACAAAAGCCCCAGTGCCGATCGGGTGGCGGCCATCGAGCGGAAGAATACGGAGCGACACGTTATCACGTTCTGACCAGTACAGAAGCTGCTTCATTTGCGATTGCATCACGGCTCGGTTACCGAATCGTCTATGCAGCACGGACTGGTCAAGGACCGCCGACAGCCGGAGCGGATCGTCCCGCATCAGCACCTGCTGCCGGGCGAGCCGCGCCTCGACCCGGCGCCTGGTCTCGCTGGGCGCGACCGGCGCGATCCGCTCCAGGTACCCGCTGGTCACTTCGCGCGCGTAGTCGGCGGTCTGCAGCAGTCCGGGCACGATCAGCGGCGCCCAGTTCGACGCGGAGCGGGCTTCGGCTTCCAGCCCGATGTAGACCGAATACTCCGGTGGCAGCGTCGGCGAGTAAGCCTCCCACCACCCCTTGCGCGCCGCCTCCTGGACGAGCTTGAGCAGCTCGGCGGAGCGGTCCTCGGCGCCATACAGCGCGAGCAGCTTCCTGACCTCGGACGCGCGCGGCGCGGTCCGCGCGTTCTCGATCCTGGAGACCTTGGAGGCGGACCAGCCCATGTCCTCCGCCACCTGATCGCCGGTCAGCCCGGCGAGCTCGCGCAGCCGGCGCAGCTCAGCGGCGAGACTGCGGCGGCGGACGGTCGGACTGGCGGCGTCAGGCAACCTGTCCACCCTCCCCGGGGACAACGTATAAGGATTCCCGAATCCTGCAGTGCTAATCCTAACGCATCGGCCATAGATACGTGCACTGAAGGACACAAAGAATTATCCGTTAGATCTCCCGATGAAACTTGCAGCGGAACCTACGCTATCGGACAATCGAAGCGGTAGGCCACCCCCTACCCGACGACCGAGGCAGTAGGCCGAACCCTACTGGGCTGGAGGGAGTCATGCACAGTGTCCCGGTACACCGGAGCATCATCGCGATCGACATCGAGCGATCCACCAGCCCCGCGCGGACGGACCCGATCCGGGAAGAGCTCCGGCACGAGGCTTACCGCCTGCTCGGCACGGCCATGCGGACGGCTGGCATCAGCGACCAGTACTGTGACCCGTTGACCGACCGCGGCGACGGCGTCCTGGCGCTGGTCCATCCGGCCGACGAGGTGCCGAAGACCCTGCTCCTCAACCCGCTGATCCCCGCCCTGGTGACGCTCTTGGCCGACCGCAACGCCAGCCTGGCCAGCGCCGAACGGTGCCGGCGTGAGCTCAGGCTCAGGGTCGTGGTCCATGCGGGCGAGGTTCACTACGACGGCAAGGGCTACTTCGGCGAGGCGCTGGACGTCGCCTTCCGGCTGCTCGACGCCCGCCGCTTGAAGGAGTGCCTGCGCCAGGCGGCGACGCCGCTGGTCCTGGTGGTCTCCGAAGACATCTACTGGTCCATCGTGCGGCACGGGTACGAGGGCATACCGGGACACACCTACGAGCCGCTCGTCCGGGTGAAGGTCGCAGGCCGCAGGCGCCAGGGCTGGGTCCACGTTCCGGTTCCCGAGCTGGCTGCCGAGCCCGCCGCGGCCCCCCGGCAGAATTCCATGATCGCCGCCTGACGGCCGCCTGCCCGGCGCGGGCTACCGACCGCGGAAACGCGGTTCGCGTTTGTCCATGAAGGCCTGAGCGGCTTCGCGGTGATCCTCGGTGAGGCCGGTATGCACGTGGTGAGTCACCTCCAGGTCCATGCAGTCCCCGAGCTCGCCGGATACCGCCCGGTTCAGGTTCTCCTTCATGTAGCGGTAAGCGACAGCCGGCCCTCGCGCCAGCCGGTGAGCGCGCTCCATGACCTCCCGCTCGAAATCGGCCGGCGGGAAGATGGCGTTGACGATCCCGAGCCGCCGGGCGTCCTCGGCGCTCAGCCGCTCGGAGAAGTAGTAGAGCTCTTTGGCCTGGCCGCTGCCCACCAGCCGGGTGAGAAACCAGGTCCCGCCGTAGTCTCCGGCGAACGCGACCTTGGCAAACGCGGTGGTCAGCACCGCCCCGGGCACCGCGTAGCGCAGGTCACAGGCCAGCGCCAGTGACAGGCCGGCCCCGGCCGCAGGTCCCCCGATAGCGGCTATCGTCGGCTTGGGCATGCTCCACAGCCGGCCGCTGGTGGCCCGCTGGTTCAGTCGCTGGCGGTGGATGAGGGCGTCGAGTGACCGCCCGGCACCGTCTTCGCGGTCCGCCGCCGGGGCGGCCATGTCCTTCACGTCGCCGCCCGCGCAGAAGGCGCCGCCCGCCCCGGTGAGCACGACGCAGCCAACCGCTTCGTCGGTCTCCACCTGGGCCAGGACCGCCCCCAGCGCGGACACCATGGCGTGCGAGAGGGCGTTGCGCCGGTCCGGCCGGTTCATGGTGATCACGGCCACGCCGTCGTCGATCTCGGCCCGCAGATCCTCGGTCCCCGTATCGAGCGCCGTCATGTCATCCTTCCTCGGCTCCCAGGCCGGTCACCCTGCGCCAGCCACCTGGTCGCAGCCGCGCGGCCAGGGCCACCTGGCGCAACCGCGGTCCGCTCGGCACACCCCAACAATAGGACGCCCCGGTCGGCCGCGACATGACGCCGGCGCACCCCGGCTGGCGGGCGGTCACCTACGATGACCGGGTGACGACGGGTGCTGTCCGGCCGGTGGTCCTCCGGGGGGGCGCCGAGATCGAGGATCCCGTGCCGGTGGTGGCCGGCTTGCTGCTCGCCTACGGGCGATTCGACGTCAGCGGCGCGGCGCGGGCGGGGTCCTTCGGCGAACCGGACCTCAGGCTGGCGAACCGGGGCGGCGCCCGGATCTCAGCGGCCGAGATCGCGGCGATCCTGGAGCGGCGCGGCGCGATCGAGCGCGCCCTGCGCCTGATCGCGCCGGGCGCGTCGCTGGCCGCACCGGCGGATGGCGTGCCGTGGCTGCCGCTGCGGCAGCTGTTCGGCGCGTTCGCCGGCATCCGCGGGGTCGGCTTGGCGAAGACGACCAAGGCGCTGTATCCGAAGCGGCCGGCGCTGATCCCCATGCTGGACAGCATCGTGCGCAAGTACCTGCAGGATGACGACCTCGGAGCCCGGGCTCGGTTCGAAGAGCGCGCGCTCGGCCTCGTGCGCGGTTACCAGCGCGACCTGGACCGCAACCGGGCGGCGGTGCGAGCGGTCCGGCAGGAGCTCGCGAGGCGCGGTTACGACCTCACTGAGGTGCGCATTCTCGACCTGCTGATCTTGTCTGCTCAGGCCCCGGATACGGCTCCGCAGCCGGGTCGATGAGCCGGAGCCAGCCGCGGAAGGGTACCGTCCGGATCGGCGCTCGGCCGGCGGGCTCGGGAAGACGTCCGCCCCCGCGCCACGGCTGAAGCCAGGTTCGCCAGGAATGGAATGCCGTGCTGGCCAAGGATTACGCTCGTATCCATCCGGGATCGCAGGCGGGAATGAGGTAGGGCATGCAGGACCGGCGGGTGCCGCTCGACGTCTTCGTGGGCCGGGAGGAGGAGCTCGCGCGTGTTGCGGAGGTTATCTCCCGGGTGGAGGCAGGACAGCCGTGGCTGGTCGCCGTGGAGGGCGAACCCGGAATGGGGAAGACGGCGCTGGCGCGGCGGTGCCTGGCCCAGGCTCCTGGCCTGAAGGTACTGTGGGCTCGCGCCGACCAGGCCGAGACCGATCTGGACTTCGGCATTGTCGACCAGCTGCTCCGCGCTGCCGGAGATGCCGTCCCGACGGTTCCGTCAACGGACGGGGCAGGCCCAGCTGCCTCGTCGTTCGCGGTGGGGGCGCACCTGCTGGAGGTCGTGGGAGGGCAGCAGGCCACGCAGGCGGTGGCGCTGGTGATCGACGATCTGCAGTGGGCCGACCGCCGGTCGGTGGAGGCCCTGACGTTCATGTTGCGGCGGCTGTCGGTCGACCCGGTACTGGCCGTGGTGATGTACCGCGGGCCCAGCGACCGGCTCGACGAGGCGACGCAGCGGCTGCTGCTGAGCGTAGAGAACAGGGCACCGGTGCCGCTGGGCGGGCTGAGCCTGGACGAGGTGGCGGCGCTGGCGGCTGCGCTCGACATGGGAGCGCTGGGCGGTGAGGTGGTTAAGAGGCTGTACCGGGGGACCGGGGGACACCCGTTGTACCTGCGGGCGGCGCTCAGCGAGGGGTCCGGCCTTGATCTGCGGGCTCCGGGGCGGCCGCCGGCGCTGCCCCCGTCGCTGGCCGCCGCGGTCGGTGATCATATGCGGGCGCTGCCGCCGGAGACCCGGAGCATCGTCGAGATGCTGTCGGTGCTGAACCTGCGCCTGCCCCTGGCCCAACTGGGCCAGGCGGCGCAGGTCGACTCGCCCGGCGCGCTAACCGAGCCGGCCGTCGCCGTCGGCCTGGTGGAGTGGTGGCCAGACGAGCCAACGTGCCCGGTCGAGATCCGCCACCTGCTGGTCCGGGACGCCATCTACGCCGGGATCACCGCCGCGCGGCGTCGCCTGCTGCACGCTCGGGCCGCCTCATTTGTCAGCGAGTCAGCGTCGTGGGAGCACAGGGTGGCCGCCCTGGACCGCCCCGATGAGAGTCTGGCCGCTGAACTGGAGCGCCTGGCGGGCGAGGAAGCGGCCGACGACCACATGATGCTGGCCGCCACCCACCTGCGGTGGGCCTCAGACATCTCCCCGGCCCGGGCCGGCCGAGAACGGCGCCTGCTGACCGCGGCGCTGTATCTGGCCGACGAGGGCCAGGGCGTGACCCTGCGCCCGGCGGTCGAGGCGGCGGCGCTGTCGCCGTTGCGCAGCTGCGTGCTGGGCGCGATGGCTGAAGCCGACGGCCAGCTCGGCGAGGCGGAGCGGCTCTACGGCCAAGCGCTGGCCGAGGCGCGGAACGACCCGGCCAGCCAGCCGCTGGCCGCCAGTATCGCGGCCCGCCTGGCGGGCACCTACACGCTGCGGGGGGAGGGGGACAAGACAGTGACGCTCGGGCGGTGGGCGCTGGGCACCGGCTGCCTGGATCCGGCGGCCGCCCGCCAGACGCGCACCCGGGTCGCCGTCGGCGTCTCTCAGGCGGTCGGCCCGCGCGAGGCGCTGGCCGAGCTGGAGTACCTGGACGCTGACCCGGCCCGGGTCGATCTGATCGACGTGGACGGCTTGTCATGGCGAGGGGTGTTCCGGGTCGGGGCCGGAGACCTGAGCCAGGCCGTGGCCGACATGACCGCCAGCCTGAAGATGGTTCGGCGTGGCGCCACCCTCGCCCTCGGCCAGCGCGCCTACGGCTACCTGACGTTGGCCCATTACCTGGCCGGCCAGTGGGATGATGCGCTGCTCACCGCCGAGCAGGGGCTCTCGGCCGCCGCCATCCACGCGCGCCGCTTCGACCTGCCCCTGCTGTACCTGGCCGCGGCCTGCGTGCCGGCTGGGCGGGGAGCGACCGAGGAAGCGGAGCAGTACGCCGGGCTGGCGGAAGAGGTAGCGGCCAGCTTGGACTACGGCCAGGAACGGCTGTACGCCGCGATGGCCCGGGCCCTGGTGGGCCAGGCGGCCGGTGACTACCTGGGCATGGCCGACGCGCTGGGTCACTGGCGCGACGCCGCGGCCCTGGACGGCCGCGGCCGACGGGACGCGGTGCTGTGGCGCCCGCTGCTGGCCGAGGGCCTGATCGGCTCGGGCCAAGCCGACCGGGCCGCCGCCGTCCTGGATCAGCTGCGCGCCACCAGCGGCCAGGTCGCTTACATGCAATCGGTCCTGGCCTGGCTGGACGGGTGGCTGGCCGAACTCCGGGACAGCCCCGAAGAAGCCCAGCAGGCCTACCGGCGCGGCGAGGACACCGCCAGCACCCAGAGCCCGTTCTACCTGGCCCGGCTGCTGCTGGCTCACGGCCGGCTGCTGCGGCGCACGGGGAACCGGAAGGACGCGGTCGAGCGGCTGCGCCGGGCCAACGACCTGTACCTGGCGCTGCGCGCCGCGCCGTTCATCGCCCGGACCGAAGAGGAACTGGCGGCGTGTCATCTTCCGGCTGACCCGGCGAGCAAGCAGCCCGTGCTGGCGCTGACCAGCCGGGAAACCGAGGTGGCCCACCTGGTGGGGAAGGGCCTGTCCAATCGCGAGATCGCGGCCGAGCTGTTCATCAGCCGCAAGGCGGTGGAGTACCACCTGGGCAACATCTACGCCAAGTGCGGCCTGCACGGGCGCCAGCAGCTGCGCCGCTACGTCGAGCAATGGCGCCAGCCGGCCGCGGTCTGACCTCGATTCCCCAGCTCGTACGCACCGCGCGGCACCCGCCGGCGGCCATCCAGGCGACGCGGCACGACCGCCGCGCCAGTCAGGCTGGCCGCTGCGGCGGCCCTGGCCGGCCGGTAACTAGGCGGCTCGAATTATGAGGAAACAGGAACACGTGGGGCGTGCCGAGAGTAGGCTTCCGGGCCACGAGGGACGGAGGAGGGCGGCATGCGGTTCGCCAGAAGCAGGTGGGGACGCGCCTTGAAATGGGCAGCGCTCGTTTTGTGGCCGGCTGCCCTTCCCCACCCCGCTAACGCCGTCGCCGCGTGCATCTGGTACCCGGTGCTGGGGCTGTCCGCGATGATCTACCTCCTGAGCAGGGTTCAAGGTCCCACGGCGGACAGGCATGCACTCGCGGTTCCGGCCGCTGCCGGCGGCCACGAGGGCGAACGTGACGATCAGCCGGTCACCGGCGAAAGGACACCGACCAGCGCCGTCGCGCCATAGGCCGCGACCTTGCGGAGGTTCTGCTCAAGCGCCGGGTCAGCAAGCCCTTGCCGCGCGGGCCTGAGCGGCCGCAGCAGCCGGCCGGGAGCCAGACCGCCTGCACCGGGTGGTCTTGCTGCCCCGTCAGCGGGGCCGCCGGGCCACGGTTTCAAGAAGCGCGGCGGTATCCTCGGGCGCGGCCAGCATCAGGTCATGGCCGTAGGGAAGCTGGTGGGTCTCCCATCCGGCGGCGACCGCGAGGTCGAACGACGCCCGTAGGCTGGCCAGCGGCGGCTGGGTGTGGTTGACGTAGACCTTGCGGATCTGGTCCAGGGTCCCGGGGTCAAACACGACGGGATCGGTCTGGCAGCGCAACGGGAAATCGGTCAGCCGCGGTCCCACCTTGGCCCGCAGGGCCGGGTCGGTAACGCCCCATTGCTCCAGGAACTGCGGCGAGGCGGGCAAGACCCAGCCGTCGCCGCCCGACGCGGCCAGGTCGCGATAACGCTGCGCGACATCGGAGGGCTCGACGTCCAGCAGGCACTGGCCCGGTCCGGCGACGAACGCCGCAAGGTAGATCACCGAGGACAGCCGGCCCGCCGCCCGTTCCGCGACAGGGCCAGCCAGGATGCCTGCGTAGCTGTGCAGCACCAGGTGGACATCGGTGAGATCCTCGAACCACAACAGCTCTGCCACATCGCTGACGTGAGTCGGTATCCCGACCTCCGGCGTCAGCGCCTGGCGCCGGTCACCTTGGCCGGTCAAGGTGGGCGTGTAGACCTCGTGCCCGTTCCCGGACAACCTCTGCCGTACCTCGCGCCAGCACCAGCCGCCGTGCATGGCGCCGTGGACCAAAACGAACGTGGCCAAGCTCCCGCCTCCTCGTTGCTGCTCAGGATCTCAGCTGCCGCTGGCCGTGAGGATCAGCACCGCCCGCCCGGCCGCGGCTCGTACCCGGGGCACGTCATCGGTTTGCAGACCGGCCACCGCCGGCAGCGCGTCGCCGACGCGGTGCCGGGCGATGACCTTGGCTGCCATCTCCCGTACTCGCCACGCGTCATCTGCGGTAGCCCGGATGACGGCGGGCACCGCGCGGTCGTGCCACGCGTAGAGCAGCCCGCGAGCGGCCCAGACCCGCGGCCAGTAGCCGTCCCTGCCGCCCGCGGCACCGCCGAGCACCGACTCGGCCGCCGGGCCGCCCAGCGCGAGGATGAGCGCGTCATCCACCTCGCCCCGGCCCTCCAGCAAGGCGATGCATCCGCTGATGACGGCGGGTTTTCCCCGCCGCAGGCACTCCGCCTCGATGCTCTGGCGGGGCGTCAGCTCCCAGATGGCCGCCATGACCTCAGCGCCCGGCGCTGAAGTGCTCGCGGTACATCCCGGCGACACGAAATGCCAGGTCGAGGGACTGGCTGCGGTTGAGCCTGGGATCGCACGCGGTCTCGTAACGGTGACGCAGGTCGCTTTCCGCGATGTGCTGCCCGCCGCCGATGCATTCGGTGACGTCGTCGCCGGTGAACTCGATATGGATGCCGCCCGGGTGGGTGCCGAGCGCCCGGTGCACCTCGAAGAACCCGGCCACCTCGTCGAGCACGTCATCGAAGTACCGTGTCTTCTGCCCGCTGGCGGCCTCGACCGTGTTGCCGTGCATCGGGTCGCACGCCCAGACGACCTCGGCGCCGCTGGCCGCTACCGTCTTGACCAGCGGCGGCAGCGCCTCGCGGATCCGGGCTGCGCCCA
>JASHVM010000672.1:0-8915 GCA_030044595.1 Streptosporangiaceae bacterium | reverse complement strand
CCGCCCTGGATGACCTGGTGGAACTGTGCGTGGAGCTGGCCCGCCACGGCGGCCGCGTGCGGCCGGGCCAGCCCCAGCCGATGGCCGACCTCGGTCCGGCCGCGCCGCTGACCGCGCACGCCCGGGAGATGCTCGAGCGGGCCATCATCGGCAAGGCGATCGACCTGCTGTCCGGCCCCGGCGGGCTGGCCAGCTTCTTGCGCATCCGCCAGCTTGGCGCCCGGCTGGCCGGGCCGAGCCTGCCGCTGGACGTAGGCCGCAGCGCGAGCATCCCGGCCGCGATCCGCCGCGCGGTGATCCTCCGCGACCAGCGCTGCCGGTGGCCCGGCGGCTGCAGTCAGCCCGCCGCGGCCTGCGAAGTGCACCACGTGCTCCACCAGGCCGACGGCGGCCCGACCAGCATCCGGCACTGCCTGCTGCTGTGCTTCTTCCACCACCACGTCGCCGTCCACCAGCAGGGCTGGACCCTGCTCCTGCACCCCGATGGCACCACCACCGCCCGCAGCCCTGACGGCACCAAGATCCTGCACAGTCACGGACCCCCGCCACGCCCCGGGTAACCACCCCCGCGCCGGTAACTTCAGCTAATCCAGCAGTAGCGCGTTCACCTGGACCGGCGCAACGTGGCCTCCTCGTCACCGGCCCGTGGTCCAGTTCCTGCGATCGAGGGTCACGGGCTGGCCGCCAGCGCGAGCAGCTGCTCCCTGTCGGGTCCCAGCGGCTCCACGTCGCGCCAGCCGGATCCCAGCTGCAGCGTCTTGTCGCGGAGGCCTGGCCGGGCGAAGACCTCCCCGGGTGGCCGCAGGACGAGCCAAATGTCCAGGTAGGCCCGCAGACAGTCAGGGTCCTGCCCGGCCGCGGCGCGCAGGGCCTTTCCCAGCTCGTACTCAGAGTCCTGCGGGTCATACGTGCCGCCGCGCATGCCGGACTCTATTTCGGCCAGCCGGTGGCGGTCGGTGGCAAGGGTCGCGCGGTACCACGGCTCCACCGATCTCGCGGTCGCCGCGTGGAACGCTTCGGCGAATGCCGCCGGATCGTCCAGGCCGGCCGTGCGAAGCTGGTCCCGCAGCGTCACGGCGTGCAGCATGCCGATCGACGCGCCGCGCCCGTTGGCCGGATTGGAGCATGCCCACGAATCGGCCACGGCCACGACGCCCGTGGCGACCGGCCGGCCGTCGGCGACGAAGCCGCGGTGGCGGTCCTCCAGGTGGGCCATCACCTGAACGCCATCCTCGATCGGGGTTCCGTCCAGCCAGTGCGCTACCAGCGGAAGGCCGCGCACCACCGCTTCCCAGCTGTTCGTCTCGCGCAGCGACCGAAGCGCCGTGTCCTTCGAGCTGGTCACGAGCGCTATCGACCACGTCCCGTTATCCGCGGGCAGGGTGAGCGAGGTGATCGTGCCCCAGTCCAAGATGTTGCCGCCGAAGGCGGGGGGCACCGACCCGTCCGTCGACCGGAAGTGCCGCCCGTAGTACAGGAACCCGCTGTCCTCCAGCTCCTCGGCCGGGTCGCGCGCACCGATCTCGCTGAGCCAGCCCGGCAGTGACGACCGGCGGCCGCTCATGTCCACCACCAGGTCGGCCTGGATAGACTCGCCGTCCCTGGTCCGCACTCCCGTCACATGCGGCACGCCGGGCCGTGCTGACACTCCGCTGACCAGGCCGGTAACGGCCGTGCCGCGGCGGATCTCGACTCCCGGGGCCGCAGCGGCCTGCGCGGCGACCACGGCTTCCACCACCGGCCGCCGGCCGGTCAGCGAGTCGTAGCAATCGTCGCCTTCCCGCCAGCCGCCGGTCATCTTCTTGGGCGCGTCGCGGATGACGTTCAGTCGCAGCGCGCCGACGGCCCGCAGCGCCTCGGAAACCTCGGGCAGCTCAGCATCGACCACCGACCGGAACCCAGCCAGGAAGAAGTGCGGCAGCCGGAACTGATTCAGCCCCGGCCGCTGCCACCGCTCCCACGCCTCAACCGGCTCAGGGGGTGGGATGGGGTCCCGCTCCAGCACGGTGACCTGATGACCGTCACCGGCCAACAACATCGCTGTCCCCAGTCCCACCACCCCGGCCCCGATGATCACAATCCGAGCCATAATCGAAGGCTAGACCGTCGCTTCAGCCAGGTCCAAGCCCAGGCCAGCGCCGTGCCGGGCGCGCTCACGGATCCTCAGCCAGCCGGTAGACCCGCGTGTCCCGCAACTGGAAACCCAGTCGCTCGTAGAGCCGGTTGGCCGACTCCCGCGAAGGCCGCGACGTCAGGTCGATGGTCCGCGCACCGGCCGCCCTGGCCAGCCGGATGGCCTCGCGGCTCAGCGCCGCCCCGACGCCCAGGCCGCGCGCGGACTCATCGACCACGACGTCCTCGATCCGCACCCGCAAACCCGTCGGGATCGGGAACATCACCAGCGTCAGCATGCCGATGATCTCGCCCGCCTCCCGTGCCACCAGAAAGCTGCTGCCGTTCCAGGTCGCGATCCGCCGCAGCTCGGCAGCGTCCAGCGGCGGCGCTGATTTCGACAACTGAGGCAGCAGCCGGTTGATGGCGCGGGCGTCCTCGTCGGTGATTTCCCGGAGTACCTCGATGCTCATGCGGGGGACTCTAGCGTCCCCGCGGGACTCCGGCGTCCCCGCGGGAGCTAACGCGAGACCAAGGGCTCGTCGGCGGCGAGCGGGACTTCGCCGCGCGCGCCGGCCAGTACCCGCAGCGCGTCCGGCGGCAGGTAACAGTGCACGGGCGCGCCCTGGGCCAGGTCGGGCTGGTCGCCGTCGTTCTGGATCAGCGCCTGCAGCGGCACGCCGGGCGCGAGGCGGAGCATCACCTGAGTGCCGGAACCGAGGAAGACCACGCGCTCGACCATCGCCGGTACCCGGTTCTCACCTGCCGACCCGTGCGTCTCGATCCGTACCCGCTCCGGCCGGATCACGGCGTGCGCCTTGCCGGTGAAATCTGAACTGCCCGCCTCGCACCGCTGCGTGGTCAGCGGCCAGTCTCCGAGGCGGATCTCACCGGGCGGGCCGGCCCTGATGACGTCGATCTCCATCAGGTTCGCGGCGCCCAGGAAGTCGGCGACGTAGGTGTCGGCGGGCTCCTCATAGACCTGGCGCGGGGAACCGATCTGCACGATCCGGCCCGCGTTCATCACGGCCAGCCGGTCAGACATGGTCAGCGCCTCTTCCTGGTCGTGGGTGACGTAGAGGAAGGTGATGCCGACACGTTCCTGAAGCGCCTTCAGCTCGACCTTGAGCGAGCGGCGGAGCTTGGCGTCGAGCGCGCCGAGCGGCTCGTCGAGCAGCAGTACCGCCGGCTTGAGCACCAGCGCGCGAGCGAGCGCGACGCGCTGCTGCTGGCCGCCGGACAACTGGCCGGGGCGCCGCTTGGCGTACGAGGTCATCTTCACCAGGTCGAGGGCCTCGTCCACCCGGCGCTTGATCTCGCCCTTGGTGAGCTTGCGGTGCCGCAGCCCGAACGCCACGTTGTCCCACACGGTGAGGAACGGGAACAGCGCGTAGCTCTGGAACACCGTGTTGACGTTGCGCCGGTGCGGCGGCACGTTCGACACGTCGACCCCGTCAAGCAGGATCCGGCCCGACGTCGGCTGCTCAAAGCCGGCGATCAGCCGCAGGGTGGTGGTCTTGCCGCAGCCCGACGGGCCGAGCAGCGAGAAGAACTCGCCGCTGGGCACGGCCAGGTCGATATTGTCGACGGCAACCTCAGCGAACTTCTTGGTTAGCCCAGATAGTTCGATGCTTCCTCCGGCCACGGTGCCTCCTTACCTGCCGCTTTTGCGCGCCCGCTTCGGTGCGGGCTTCCAGTCGAACCCCAGTTGCCCGGCCGCGAACCGCATCGCCAGGTCGTACGTGCGCTGCGGCGGCACTTGCGGGTCCTCGAGCGCGATCTGTACTGCCAGCCCGTCGAGCAGGGCCGCCAGCGTGATCGTGAAGTCATCGACATCGACAGGTGCGAACTCGCCGGCCTCCTGGCCGGCCTGCACGATCGAGCGGATGGCCTCCCGCCACTGCTCATCAGACTTCTGCCGCACCGCAGCCACTCCCGCGCTCCGCGGCGACTGGGCCCAGAAGTCTAGCCAAAGCAGCCAGTAGCTGCGCGGTTCGGGATTGCCGGGCAGGCAGATCATGGCCATGAGCTCGGTCAGCTGACCGGCTGCGGTCGGGATTTCCTGCATCCGCCGGAGGAACTCGGCGTACCAGGTGTCTTCCGAGTACCTGATCGCCTCGGTGAGCAGCTGTTCGCGGGTCTTGAAGTAGTAGATGACCAGCGCCGGGCTGGTGCCGGTGCGTTCGGCGACATCGGCGATCCTGGTATCGGCGTAGCCCCGCTCGACGATGACCTCCAGCGCGGCGCGCAGCATCTGCTCGCGGCGCTGCTCCGCGGCATCACGAGAAGCGCGCCCGTTGCCGTTCGCGTGCTCCTTCATGTCCCGAACCTCGTTTCCAGTCTCATGCTCGGGGCCGTTCCCTCGTTTACGGCCTTGTGAGTAATCGTAGCAGCTTCTAGACTGAATGTTCAGTCAATCTTTCGGAGGACCTGGTTCCATGGCAACGAAGGCAACAAAGGCAACAGGCGCGACGGGAGCAACCGCGACCGCGCACTACGACGCGATCATCGTGGGAGGCGGGCACAACGGCCTGGTCGCCGCGGCGTACCTGGCGCGCTCCGGCGCTCGCACGCTGGTCCTGGAGTCGAGACCGACGACCGGCGGCGCCGCGACCACCGAGGCTCCCTGGCCGGACGCCCCGGAGTTCCGCGTCACCCGCCTGTCCTACGTGATGTCGCTGCTGCCGCCGACCATCATGCGCGACCTGCAACTGGACAAGCACGGCTACAAGATTTTCCCGATGGGCCCGTACTACCAGGCCTTCCCCGAAGGCGGGTCGATCAAGCTCTACGCCGACGACGCCAAACGAAACCACGACGAGGTGTCCCGCTGGTCGAAGAAGGACGCCGACGCCATGCCGCGCTGGGACGCCTGGCTGGCGGGCCTGGCCGACGTGCTGGGGCCGCTGCTTTTGACCGTGCCGCCGAACCTCGGCTCGCGTAAGCCCCGCGACCTCAAGGAGACGCTCCGGCTGGCCTGGCGCCACCGCAACCTGGACGTGCGCACGATCGCCGACGTGACCCGGCTGATGACCATGTCGGTCGCCGACCTGCTGGACGACTGGTTCGAATCGCCGCAGGTCAAGGGCGCGCTCGCGGTCAACGGCGTGATCGGCACCTGGGCGGGCCCGTACGAGCCGGGTACCGCCTACGTGATGGCGCACCACTCCATCGGCGACGTCGGTGACGGGCACCTGGGCAACTGGGGCTTCCAGGAAGGCGGGATGGGCGCGGTCGCCGACGCGATCGCGGCCGCCGCCCGCGAGGCCGGCGCCGAGATCCGCACCAACGCCCCGGTCAGGCAACTCCTGCTCTCCGGCGGCCGCGCCGCAGGCGTCGTGCTCGATAACGGCCAGCAGATCAAGGCCAAAGTCGTCGTCACCTCGCTGCATCCGCGCACCGCGTTCCTGGACCACGTCGGCAGGCAGAACCTGCCCGACGACTTCGTCCGGGACATCGAGCACTGGAAGACCCGCAGCGGCGTGGTCAAGATCAACCTGGCCCTGGCCGAACTGCCCGACTTCACCGCCGATCCCGGCACCGCCCTGCAAGACCACCACACGGGCTCGGTGGAGATGGCCCCGTCGATGGAGTACATCGAGCGAGCGTTCCAGGACGCGCGGGAAGGCCGCCCGGCCGTCCGGCCGTTCAGCGATGGGGTCATCCCGACCGCGTTCGACACCACGTTGTGCCCGGACGGGTACCACATCATGTCGCTGTTCACCCAGTGGGTGCCGGCCGACTGGAACGAGCAGCCGCACCGCGAAGAACTCGAGGCCTACGCCGACCGCATGATCGACTGCTACAACGAGGTGGCGCCGAACTTCAAGAGCTCGATCCTGCACCGTGACATCGTCGGCCCGTATGCGATGGAACACGACTACGGCCTGATCGGCGGCAACATCTTCCACGGCGAACTGTCCCTCGAGCAGCTGTTCCACATGCGCCCCGCGCCCGGCTTCGCGGACTACCGTACGCCGGTGCCCGGCCTGTATTACGCCAGTTCCGCAACCCACGCGGGCGGCGGCGTGTGCGGCATCCCCGGCATGCAGGCGGCCCGAGCCGCGATCGCCGACCGGCGCGCCGCGGCGCATAGCGGACCGCGCCTCGGGAAGCGCCGCTCGCGCCGTTCGTGACCACTCCGCCTGCCGGCGCCGAGGTCCGCGTTTCCGCGGAAACGCCCAGCCTCCCCGCCAGCACCGCGCTGACCGCGATGCTGGAGGCACGCAGCGTCGCGCTGGTCGGGGCCAGCGCGCGGCCGGGCAGCCTCGGCGCGCGGATGATCGCCGAGGCGGCCCGCAGCCCGTCACGGCCGCGCACCTACCTGGTGAACCCGCGGTACCAGGACATCGGCGGCGTCCGCTGCCTGCCGCGGCTGGCCGACGTCCCCGAGCCGGTCGACCTGGTCCTGCTCGCGGTCCCCGATACCGCGCTGGAGGAGCAGCTTGGCGCGGCCGCACGCACCCAGGCCCGTTCGGCCGTAATTTTCGGTAGTGCCTTCGACCCTCCAGGCGCGACCGGACTGAGAGACCGCCTGGCCGCGACCGCCGCGCAGGCCGGAATGGCCGTGTGCGGGGCGGGGTGCATGGGGTTCGTGAACGTGTCCCGCGGGCTGCGCGCGGTGGGGTACGTCGAGCCTGATCCGGTGCCGCCCGGGCCGGTGGCCCTGATCACCCACTCGGGGTCGGTGTTCTCCGCGATGCTGCGCACGCGCCGCGGGTTCGGCTTCAGCCTGGCCGTCTCGTCCGGCCAGGAACTCGTCACCACCGCCGCGGACTACGCCGGGTACGCGCTGGACCTGCCCGACACCAGGGTGCTGGCCCTGGTCCTCGAGGCCATCAGGGACGCGGCCGAGCTGCGGTCGGTCCTGGGCCGCGCGCTGTCCGCCGGCGTCCCTGTCGTGCTGCTCAGCGTGGGCGGGTCGCGGGCCGGCCGGGCACTGGTGTCAGCGCACTCGGGCGCCCTTGCGGCGGCCGACGGCGCCTGGGAGGCGCTGGCCGGCGCGTACGGCGTGCACCGGGTGCGCGACCTGGCCGAGCTGGCCGACACCCTGGAGCTGTTCTCCGCGGGCCGCCGTTGCCCCGCTGGCGCCGGCCTCGCCACCGTGCACGACTCCGGCCTGGAACGCGCGCACGTCGCGGATCTGGCCGCCGAGCTCGGCGTGCCGTTCGCCCCGATCGGCCCGGAAACCAGCAACCGCCTGGCGGCCGTGCTCGACCCTGGCCTGCAGCCGGCCAACCCGCTCGACGTGTGGGGGACCGGCCGGGACACCGAGCCGCTGTTCGCGGAGTGCCTGTCCGCCCTGGCCGCCGACCCGGAGGTGGCGGCGGTCGCCCTCGCCGTCGACCTGGTGCCCGAGCTCGACGGCGACGAGGCCTACCCCCGGGCGGTCCGCGCCGCCGCGTTCGGATAGGCCTCGTCGCCGTCGAACTCGGGCACCAGGTCCACGGCCAGGGCCAGCGCCGCCACCGCCGGGTCCGCCGCCAGCGCGGCCAGGCACCCGGCGAACAGCCGCTCGGTGTCCCGGCCGGTCCCCCACACGTCAAGCGGATTGCCCGGCTGCAAGCCGGGGTCGAGCAACCCGGCCAGCCTGTCCGTCGTGGCCCGGGCGATCGGGGCGAACGGAACGCCGAGTTCCGCGGCCAGATCCGCGACGTGCGCGCGTTCCAGGCCGGAGTCGTGCACGGTGGCGATCCCTGTTTTCGAGTGCGCGCGGCGGCCGGCGGCGAACAGTTCCAGGGTGTCGGCGAGTTCGGCCAGGTCGTGGACGCGGTGGATGCCGTAGGCGGCGGCCAGCGCCTCCCACGCGCCGTCGGCCGCGGCCAGCGCGCCCGAATGCGCCGACACCAGGTTCTTCCCGTCCCGGGACAGGCCGACCGACAGCAGCACGACCGGCACGTCGGCGGCATTGGCGGCTGCGAGCGCGGCCCGCAGCCCGGCGGCGTCCCTTATCGCCTCGAGCACCAGCGCAAGCACCCTGGTCTCTTCCAGTTGGAGGGCATAGGAGGCGTAGGCCGCGGCCGTGGTGACCAGTTCCTGCCCGGACGAGACGGCCAGGCTGAAGCCGAACCCCCGGCGCGCGCGCAGCAGCGCCGAGAACACCGACCCCGAGTGGGTGATCAGCGCGACCGGCCCGGCCGGGGGCGGGTCCGGCTCGATGTACCCGACGGCGCGAAGCCCGCGGGCCACGTTGACGAACCCCATGCACCCCGCGCCGCACACCGCCATCCCGGCCCGGTGGGCGACCTCGGCCAGCCGGTCCCGCAGCCCGGTTGACCCGTCAGCGTCGAAGGCGTTCCCGAAAATTATGGCGGAACGGGCCCCGGTGCGCGCGGCCAGGACAAGCTGATCGCCCAGCGCGGCGTCGGGCACCGCGAGCACCACCAGGTCGACCGGTTCTGGCACCTCGGCCAGGCTCGGCAGGCAGGGCGTTCCGCCGATGTCGGCGTAGCGGGGGTTGACCAGGTAGGTCCGCGGCCGGGACGGGCTGCGGGCCATCTGGTCGATCATCCGGGCACCGAGGCTGCCCGGGCGCGCGCTCGCGCCGACCAGGGCGACGCTGCGCGCCTCAAGCATGGCGGTCAGCGCCGTGCTTTCCCTGGCCGGGCTTTCCCTGGCCGGGCTTTCCCTGAGGGTCACGGGCGGCGCTTGTTTGCTTTTTTCCGGTCCGCGATCGCGGCGCGGGCGGCCTGCATGCCGGGGATGCCGCACACGCCGCCGCCGGCGTGGGTGGCCGAGCTGGCGTAGTACAGGCCGGGCACCGGCGTGCGGTAATCCGCGAATCCCGGGGCGGGCCGCATGTG
>JASHVM010000072.1:0-3600 GCA_030044595.1 Streptosporangiaceae bacterium | reverse complement strand
CGGCCGCGCCCGCCGCCCCGGCCGCCGGGGCCGCGGCCACCGCGCCCAGCAGGGTTCCGCCTGCGGCGACGGCCGTCCCGCCGACCTGCAGGACGGCGGCACCTGCGGCACCCGCGTGCAGCGCGGCCTGGTTGAAGGTGGATGGGATAGGCAGATCGCGGATCTGCGACGGCGGCCAGATGATCAGGAACGCCCGGCCGACGACCTCGTTCTCGGGTACGGAACCGTCGCCGGGATTCCCGGTGTGGAAGCGAGAGTCATCGGAGTCCCCGCGGTGATCCCCCATGACCCAGATGTGACCGGGTGGCACGGTGACCGAGAACTTGAGTGATGACGGCGCGTCACCCGGATACAGGTACGAGGTCTCGGTCAGCGGGACGCCGTTGACCGTCACCTTCCCGTCCGTGCAGCAGGCCACGTGGTCCCCGGGCAGCCCGATTACCCGCTTGATGTAGTAGGTCTGACTGCTGGACAGGCCGATATCCGAGAGCACGTCATCCCAGAGCCGGACCACCGGATCGCTGGAGGGCGGCGGCGCGTCTGGTCCCCACGAGTCCTGCCCGCTGAACACGACGATGTCGCCGCGGGCGATGCCGCGGAAGTGGTAGACGAGCTTGTTCACCAGGACCCGGTCATTGACCTGGAGCGTGTTCTCCATCGACCCCGTCGGGATCTTGTACACCTGGACGATGAACGCCTTCACCAGGAGCGTGATGACGGCGGCGGCCAGGACGACGATCAGCAGCTCCCGCCAGAAATGCTTACGCTTGGGGCCGGCGGGAGCGTTTTTCTGAGCCGGGTCGGGACGGCCGGACCCCAAGGCATGCCGACCCGGGTGGCGGGCACGCCCACGCTCCGGCCGTTCGCCGGACGGGGCCGGGCCCGCCGACCCGACGGGTTCCGCGGTAGGGGCCGACACCAGCGCGCCAGGATCGTGCTGATCGTCCATTGCCTGCCCCCCACCCGGCCCCACCGGTCAGCTACCGGTCTGGTCGCGGCGCTCCTTGATCCGCGCCGCCTTGCCGCGCAGCTCCCTCAGGTAGTACAGCTTGGCGCGGCGCACGCGGCCCCGGCTGACCGGCTCGATCTTGTCGATCGACGGGCTGTGCACCGGAAAGGTCCGCTCCACTCCCACGCCGTAACTGATCTTGCGGACGGTGAAGGTCTCGCGGGCTCCGCTGCCCTGGCGCCGGATCACGACGCCCTGGAACACCTGGATCCGCGAGCGGTTGCCCTCCGTGACCCGGACGTGGACCTTCAGCGTGTCTCCGGGCCGGAAGTCCGGGATATCAGGCCGGGTCTGGGCCTGCTCGATTTCGGCAATCGCGGTGTGCATGACGGCAGTTTCCTCGGTGACGATCGTGGTGAGGACCCGACGGCAGCCGGGTCGCGCCGGGGAGTGCCCCAGCCGCAGTCTTGAAAAGACAGCGAAATTCAGTGTGCCATATCTTCGCCGCTGACCGGAACGCCAGCCGCAGAAGGACCCTCCTCGGCCGCAAGAAATCCGGCCTCGGCCAGCACCTGCCGGTCTCGGGCGTCCAGATCCCGAAGCGACCTGAGCAGGTCCGGCCGGTAGGCGGCGGTACGACGCAAGGCCATATCGCGCCGCCACCGGGCGATCGCCGCGTGGTTGCCGGACAGCAGCACCTGCGGCACTTCCCGCCCCCGCCAGGCGCGCGGCCTGGTGTAGACCGGCCCCTCGAGCAGCCCGCGCATGGACGGGTCCTTGTCGCCGCCGAACGAGTCGTCGCCCGCCGAGAGCGCGTTGCCGAGCACCCCGGGCCGCAGCCGCCCGAGCGCCTCCACCATGACCAGGACCGCTGCCTCGCCGCCGGCCAGCACGTAATCGCCGATGCTCACCTCGTCCACCGGAAGGCTGGCCCGCATCGCTTCGACGACCCGGCCGTCGATGCCCTCGTACCGCCCGCAGGCGAACACCAGCCGCTCCTGGCTCGCGTACTGGGCCGCCGTCTCCTGCGTAAACGGCGCTCCGCTCGGAGTCGGTACCACCAGCCGGGCCGTCCCGGTCGGGCCGTCGGCGAGGATGTGGTCGAGCGCATCGCCCCAGACGTCCGGTTTCATCACCATGCCCGGTCCGCCGCCGAACGGCACGTCATCGACCGTATGGTGCACGTCCGCCGCCCAACGCCGCAGGTCATGGACGCGGAACTCGACGTCACCGCGCACCGCGGCCTTCCCGATCAGCGAGACCTTCAGCGGGGTGTCGAAATACTCGGGGAAGATCGTCACGATGTCGATGCGCAGCCCCACGCCCTCTCCTTTTTCTTTTCTTCAGAACGGGCAGTGGTTCTGCCGCCGGGTCCCTACTCCGCTTGCGCGGGGTCGAGCAGGCCCGGCGGCGGGTCTATGACCAGTACGCCCGCGGCCACGTCCACCGCGGGCACGATCGCCTTCACGAACGGCACCAGGCACTCATCGTCGCCTGGGCGCTGCACTACGAGCAGGGCCTGCCCGTAGTGCAGGACGTCCGTGACGACGCCGACCGCCTCCCCGGCCGATGTCCGCACCGACAGGCCGATCAGCTCGTGGTCGCGGAACTCGTCCGGGTCGGGCGTTTCCGGAAGCTGGCTTGAATCTACGCTCAGCCAGCTGCCGGTCAGTTCCCCGGCCGCGGTCCGGTCGGTGATTCCGGCGAATGCGACCAGAAGCTGTCCGGAGTGCCAGCGCGCCGAGACCACCGTCAGCTGCTCGCGGTCAGCCGACTCGGGGTCCGGCGGCGGGCTAACGTCCAGGGTGGCACCCACAGCGAAGCGGAGGTCAGGCTCGTCCGTCCTGACCCCGATCACCACCTCGCCGCGGATCCCGTGCGGACGGCCGACCCGGCCGACAATCAGCCGCATCGGGTCAGCGGACCTCGTTCGCGTCCAGCAGGTCGATGCGGACGTAGCGGCTGCCCGCCAGGGCGTTGATCACCGTGCGCAAGGCCCGGGCGGTGCGCCCGCCCTTGCCGATGACCTTGCCCAGGTCGTCCGGATGTACCCGCACCTCGAGGACGCTGCCTCGGCGCAGCGACCGGCTGGCTACCTGGACGTCGTCCGGGTACTGGACGATGCCCCGCACGAGGTGCTCGAGGGCCTCCTCAAGCACCTCAGGCCTCGCTCCCTGGATCGGTAGCCGCGGCCTCGTCGCTGTCGCCCGCAGCGTCCTTGGTCCGGGCCGCCCTGGAGCGGGCGGGTTTCGCCGCGGCTTCGCCGTCGGCCGGCTGGCTCGCGGAACTCGCGTCGGCCCGGGCGGCGTCATCCGTGGTCACGTCGGCCTTGGCAGCGGCGTCATCCGTGGTCACGTCGGCCTTGGTCACGTCGGCCTTGGTCACGTCGGCCTTGGTCGCGTCGACCTCGACGGCGTCATCCTTGGCGGCGTCTGTCTTGACGTCGGCCTGGGCGGCGCTGTCCTTGGCGGCGCTGTCCTTGGCGGCGCTGTCCGTGGCCGTACTGTCTTTGGCCGTGCTGGCCCTGGTCGAGTCGGCCTTGGCGGTGCTGGCCTTGGCGGTGCTGGCCTTGGCGGGCCTCGCGGCCCGGGACTGGGCGGGGGCTTTGCTCTGGCTGGCGGCCTTATCTTCCTTGCCAGCCTGGCTCTCCT
>JASHVM010000671.1:0-6104 GCA_030044595.1 Streptosporangiaceae bacterium | reverse complement strand
ATCCCGGCGCTGATCGTGGCCACCTACGGCGGCGGCACCGGCCTGCCGACCCAGCGCGAATGCCTCGAGCTGCTCGGCTGCTACGGCGCGGGAAAGGTCCGCAAGCTCGCCGAGATCATCGCCGCTACCGTGCTATGCGGCGAGGTCTCGCTCGGCGCGGCCGTGATCACCGACGAATGGGTCGCCGCACACGAGCGCCTCGGCCGGAACCGGCCGTAGCCCCGTATCCGTCGAGCCGGGCGGGTCAGCGCAGCTTGCGCAGGAAGGGGTCCTGCGGCTGGTAGGGGGTCACCTTGATCCGCGCGTCCACCGCGAAGACTCCGTCCGGGCGGGCGATGACCGGGTTGAGGTCGAGGTCGGTGACCTCGGGCAGGTCGTCGGCCAGGCGCGAGACGCGGAGCAGCAGGTCGCGCAGCGCGGCCAGGTCGGCGCCGGGCGTGCCGCGGTGGCCGAGCAGCAGCGGCGCGGAGCGGATGGAGTGGATGAGCGTGTCCGCGTCGGTGTCGGTCAGCGGGGTGAGCCGGGCCGCGTGGTCGGCGAGCACCTCGGTGGCCACGCCGCCGAGCCCGAACACCACCAGCGGGCCGAACATGTGGTCGTCGGCCACCCCGATGATCACCTCGGTACCGCCGCTGATCATCGGCTGCACCAGGACGCGGTTCATCCGGTCACCGAACCGGTCCGCCAGGGCGCGGTAGGCGGCGCGCACGTCGGCCTCGGTGCGCAGGTCGAGCTCGACCGCGCCCGCGTCGGTCTTGTGCACCAGCCCGGGTACGTCGGCCTTGAGCACGACCGGACCTGCTGCCGCCTGGAAGGCGCTCACGGCTTCGTCTTCGCTGCCGGCCGGGGTGAGCTCGGCCAGCGGAATGCCGTAGCAGCCCAGCAGCCTGGCGGTCAGGTCGGGCGGCATCCAGCCGCCGCCGACGGTCTGCCGGAAGAACGCGTGGATCAGCGCCCGGGCGTCCTCGGCCTTGATGTCGGGAAAGCTGGGCACCTGGCCGCGCGCCTGGCTGCGCCACGTCCCGTACCTGGCGGCGCGGGCCATGGCGGCGGCGGCCGCCTCCGGGTACCCGTAGGCGGGCACCTGGCCGTCGCCGGCCAGCCGGGGCATCAGCCGGACGGATTCCGGCTGGTTGAGCAGGACGGCGGCGATCGGGACGCTGACCTGAGCCTGCTGGACGGCCGCGACCAGGTCGCCGGTGGCCCCGGTCGGCAGCACCAGCGCGATCATCGCGTCGACCTCGCCGTCGGCCGCGAGCAGTTCCAGGATCTGCCGGAAGTTCTCGCCGGAGATCACGGCGGTGGTGTCGACCGGGCCGCCGATCGCGCTGCCGTCCGGTGCCAGCGCGCGCAGCCGGCGGCTGGTCTGGCCGTGCGGGCGGTGCACGGTCAGGCCGAGGTCGGTGCAGGCGTCGGCGGCGAGCACCCCGGCACCGCCGACGTTGGACACGATCGCGACCGTGGTGCCCGCCGGGACGGGCTGGGTGGCGAGCAGCGCGGTGGTCTCGACCAGGTCGCCGAAGCCCGGCACGGCGATGACCCCGGCCTGCTCGAACAGGGCCTCGCGGCTGACCAGCGGCGTCGCTACCGCCGCGGTGTGCGAGGCGGCCGCCCGCTGGCCGGCCGGGGAACGCCCGGCTTCCGCCGCGAGGACGGGCATGCTGGCGCCGACCCGGCGGGCGGTCCTGGCGAACTTGCGCGGGTTGCCGAACGACTCGATGTACAACACGGCGAGCTTGGTGACGCCGTCGTTTTCCCACCACATCAGCATGTCGTTGCTGGACACGTCGAGCTTGTTGCCCACCGACGCGAACGAGGAGATCCCGATGCCGAGCCGGGACAGCTGATCGACCATGGCGAAGCCCAGGCCGCCGGACTGCATGACCAGGCCGGCCACGCCGGGCTGCGGATGACCGGCGGCGAACGTGGCGTCCAGCCCGATGCCGGGTACGGCCACGCCGAAGCAGTTCGGCCCGACCAGCCGCATGCCGTGCCGGCGGCAGGCCGCGAGCAGGTCGGCGCAGGCGGCGGCGTCGAGCCCGGACGTGATCACGACCAGGGACCGCACGCCGCGCTGGCCGCACTGTTCGGCCACCTCCAGCACGGCCGCGGGCGGCACCGCGATCACCGCCAGGTCGACCGGCTCGGGCAGGTCAAGCGCGGACGGCACGCACCGCTCGCCGCCGATCTGCCGGGCCCGCGGGTTGACCGGGTAAACCCGGCCCGAGTACCCGCCGCCGCGGATGTTGTCCAGGATCGACCGGCCCACCGTGCCCGGCCGGCGGCTCGCGCCGATCACCGCCACCGACTCGGGCGCGAGCACCCGCCGCAGGCTAGCGGTATCCGCGCGACGCTCCCGCTCGGCCACCGCGTTCAGGTACACCTCCAGGTCGGTGCCGCCGTCGTCGCCGGGCAACGGGAAGGTCAGCTCCACGACCCCGTCCGCGTAGTGACGGTGCACCGGCAGGCCGGCATCGGTGAACACCTGCAGCATCGCCGTGTTCTCGGGCAGGGTCTCCGCCGTGAAGATGGTGATCTGGTGGCCCTTGGCGAACGAGACCAGATGCTCCAGCAGCAAGGTGGCGATGCCCCGGTGGTGCATGTGCTCAGCCACCGCGAACGCGACCTCCGCCTGCCCCTGCCGATCTCGGACCGCGTCGAAGCTGGCGCAGCCCACCACCTCCGCGTCCAGCAGCGCGAGCAGCGCCACGTGGCCGGGCCGCGGGTCGCGGCAGATCCGCCGGGCCTCGGTCTCGGCGGCCAGCTTGCTGATATTGAAGAAACGCAGGTAACTGTTGTCCGGCGACATCGCCTCGTGCATGGCCTTGACCGCATCGAAGTCGGCCGGGCCGGCCGGGCGGATCTCGACCGTGGCGCCGTCGGCCAGCAGCGCGTACACCGGGCCAAAGGCCTGCATCACGCTCATCGGCAGCCTCCCTAGCTGGTTAGCGGATCACAGGTACAGGCCCGCGATCGACTGCTCGGCAGGCGGGTACGCAAGCTCGTCGCGGACCGCGACCACCCCCGTGACGCGCCGGATCCTGTCCACGAGGTTGCGGCCGATGACCGCGGCTTCCAGGTTGCCCTGCAGGGTCACGACGCCCTCGTTGACGCTCACCATGAACCGGCCCGGGTCGAGGAGGAACTCACGCAGGATGATGTCGTCGGTGATCTCGGCGAGGATCTCCGCGTCGGGGCGGTCGAAGACGGCCAGCACGTCGGCACGGCTGATGATGCCGACCAGGCGGCCGCCTGCGTCGACCACCGGCAGCCGCTTGACCTGGAGGGTATACATCAGCCGGGCGGCGTGCTCCACCGGATCCTCCGGCCGTACGGTCATCGCCGGGTGAGTCATCAGGTCGCCCGCGGTAAGGCCCTCGGCCTTCTCGTACTCCTTGTGACGCCAGACGCCGGTGATCGCTCCGTGGATTCCGGTGTGGTCGTCGGCCAGCGCCTCCTTGGCCAGCAGGTCGGCTTCGGAGACCACGCCGATCACCTTCCCGTCCTCGTCGATGACCGGGAACGCGCTGACCCGGTACCCGCGCAGCTTGGCTGCCATCTCCTTGAACGACGCGTCCCGCCTGACCGCTACGACCGGAGTGGACATGACGTCCTTGACGGTAGTGGCCTTCATTGTTTCATCCTCCTTGTACCGTGGGTGCATCAGTCGATCGGGAAGTCGGCCAGCACGTCGAAGCCGTCGCCGTCTCGCTCGGGCGGCGGGTAGCTGAGGCGGTCGCGGACGGCCACCACGCCCTGGACGTGCCGGATCCGCTGCATGAGCTCGTGGCCGACCGGGGCGCTCTCAGGTACGCCAGCCACGGTCACGATGCCGTCCTTGACCGTGACCTGGAGCGTGTGCGGGTCGATGAGGAGCCCCCGGCGCAGGATGCCGTCGGTGATGTCCGCGCGGATCTCCTGGTCGGTGCGGTCGAAGACCGACAGCACGTCGGCGCGGCTGATGATGCCCGCCAGGTGACCGTCGGGACCGACGACGGGGAGCCGCTTGACCTTGCGGCTGTACATGAGCTTGGCGGCGTGCTCGACCGAATCGTCCGGCCCGACGGTCAGCGCGGGGCTGGTCATCAGGTCGCAGGCCGTTGTCGCACGCGCCTTTTCGTGGTCCTTGTGGCGCAGCACGCCGGTGATGATCCCGGGTATTCCGTCGGCCTCGGCGCCCAGGGCTTGCTTGGTCAACATGTCCGCCTCCGAGACCACCCCGATCACCTTTCCGGCCTTGTCCAGGACGGGGAACGCGCTAACCCGGTGCTTGTGCAAAGCGGTGGCCATGTCCCGGAACGACGCATCGGCCCTGACCCATATCACGCGGGTGGTCATGACGTCCTTGACGGTGGGATTCATGGCCGGCACCCTCCTTGGCTCATTCGGCTCCAGTACCAGCCTCGTCGCCAGGGGCGGCTAAGGGCAGGGCCGAAGGTCCATTGCGGCCGGGTTGAAGGTCATGGCCGCGATAAGGCGGCCTTTCGCCCCTGGTCTTCCGCCTCGGCCGGGTGCCTGGGTAGCGATGGCACCTCCGCGCCGCTGCCGCGGTGCCGCGGTTCGCGGGCGGCGACGTACACGCCGGTGAGCCAGACGGCCAGGGCTAGCACGGCGACGACGGCGATGAGGGCCAGCTGGCCCGCGGAAAGCGCCGGGTTCGGGTACATGTCGGTCTCCTCGTAGCTGCTGAGCCCATTCCACGCGCCGCGTGCGGCACGAGGTACCGGTAAACGACCCGGTAACCGGAGACGAACGTCCCGTTCGGGCGCCACGCCTGCTCGGGCTCCATGTCGATGGCACCGCGGCGGCACGCAGTTGTCGCAGCCGAAGCAGTTCCCTGATGCCGTCCGGGGATCAGGCGGTCTGTGCAGGCTCAGCCCCCGCGGGTCCCTCCCCGGATCCCTTGACCTCCTCGAGCTTGCTCACCACGTCCACCACCCCGTCGACGTCGGCTATCAGCCGGATCGCGAGCGGGACCAGGCCGCGGTGGTGGTCCATCGCGGGGTCAACCGTGCCGGTGAGGATCACGACGCCGTTGTGCACCAGCACGGTGATCTCTTCCGGCCCGGCGAGCGGGATCTCGTCCAGGACCCGCCGGGCGTCGGCCAGGATGTCCGCGTCCGGACGCAGGAACACGCTGAGCAGGTCGCGGCGGCTCACGATGCCGATCAGCTTGCCCTCCGGGTCCACCACCGGCAGCCTCCTGACATGATGCGTGTTCATCACGCGGGCCGCGGCCGGGATCGTCGCGTCAGGGTGGATGGTGACCGCCGGCTTGGACATCAGCGCCTCGGCGACCAGGTTCACGTGCCGCGGCTTGCGGGCCAGCCAGCGACGGGCGGGCGCGCCCATCCGGGCCTGGCGGGCCGCCTTGTCCTGGACCGCGAGCAGATCGGCCTCGGTGACCACGCCGGCCACGTGCCGGCCCATGGTCAGCACGGGCACGCCGCTGATCCGGTGCTCGGTCAGCAGCTGGTCGATCTCCTTGTAGGGGGTGATCCGGTCCACGGTCACCACCTGTGTCGTCATCACGTCCCGGACCCGGCGGGCCCAGTGCCGTGAGTGGTGTGGCTGATCGCCGCGGCGAGCCGGGTGCGGGCGGACCGACGTACGGGCGGCGGGATGCGGTGACTGCTCCTGGAGGTGTTCTTCCACCGTGTCCAGTGCGCGGGTCACGTCGGCCCGGGTGGCCCTGCCGTGCAGGGACTCGTAGTACGCGGCACCGAGGTGGCGGAGCATGGCATCAAGGTTGATATCGGTGCGCGCCATCATGCTCACTTCCTTACTCATTCCGGTGGCCGGGCCGCCTCCAGGCGCTGTCGCGTGGAGGCGGTGGCCGGCGAGGTCATGTGGTCGGGTTTTCTGTTATCCGCCGGTGGCTGGGGTCACGCGGCGGTGGGCTGGACCTGCCCGCCGCGGGAGATGACCTCGGCCGGGGTCTGCGGCTTGCGCCCGGTGGCCAGGGCGATCACCGAGCCGATCAGGGCCAGGCCGCCGAGGGCGAAGCTGGCCAGGGCGGCGATGTAGGTGATCTGGGAGACCTTCCACCAGCCGTAGGCGTTCAGCAGCATCGAGCGCAGCGTCTCGCCCTTGAACACGGTGTT
>JASHVM010000670.1:0-4751 GCA_030044595.1 Streptosporangiaceae bacterium | reverse complement strand
GGCCTCCTCGGCCACGACCGGGAAATCGACGAGGCGCCGGGCCAAGAAGAGCCGCAGCACCGCCAGCATGACCTGCACGCGCCCGCGGCGGTCCGCGGGCACTGCCGCCAGCGCGCCACTGGCCCGGGCCAGGTGCCGTCCGGCGTCCTCCACCGATCCGCGGACCAGGTCGCCGGCTACCTGCACGGTGGTGAGCTCGGGGCTGGCCGCGACGACCCGGCGCGGGAACCTGCCCAGCAGCTCGGCCAAGGTGGCGACCCGCCCGCCGAGGTAGAGGTCGAGCCAGTGGTCTGATAGCAGCTGGGCGGCCATTTTCCAGTCCTCGGCGGACTGGGCCTGGCGGACCGCCTCCACGGGGTGCCCGCGCTTGGCCAGCCAGTCGGCGGCCACGCGGTGCAGCGCGGCCTGCTCGTCCGGCTTTGTGCGGCGCAACTCTAGGCGCAGCAGATCCCCGAACAGGTGGTGGTAGCGGAACCATGTGCGCTCCGGGTCCAGCGAGACGACGAACGCGTTCGCGTCTTCGAGTTCCAGCAGGAGCCGCTCCGAGCCTGACCGGCCGGTCAGCAGGTCCGCCAGCTCACCGTTGATCCGATCGAGCAGGGAGGTGCGCAGCAGCAGATCCTGCACATCATCTGGCTGGCGTTCCAGCATTTCCGCGATCAGGTACTCCGCGACCGTGCGGTCGCTCCCGGAGAACTCCGCGACAAATCGCTCGGGGTCCGGGTGACCAGCCAGTGAGATCGCCGCAAGCCGCAGGCCTGCGGCCCACCCCTCGGTCCGCTGGTGCAGCAGCGCTGCTCCGGCCTCGGACAGCGCGATACCCGAGGCGTCCAGCAGTTCCAGTGTCTCGCGCTCGGTGAAGCGCAGGTCGGCCGCGCGGATCTCCGTTAGCTCGCCTGCCAGGCGCAGCTGATGCAAGCCCAGCCGCAGATCGCGGCGTGTGGCGAGGACCGCGTGCGCGTTGAGGGGCAGGTTCGTCAGCAGGTGGGTGAGGTGGGCGAGGGCCTCCGGCGAGTTCAGCTCGTGCAGATCGTCGATGACCACGGTGACGCGGCCGCTCACGTCTCCGAGTTCTGAGCGCACTCTGTCCGCCAACAGCCGGACATTGGAGCCCGGTGTTGCGGTCGGCGGGTCCATCTGGCTGGTTGTGCCGGGGGGGTGACGGACGGCGTTAAGCAGGGCCAGCCAGAACAGCTGGGCGTCCTGCTCGTCGCGCCGCACCGGCACGAAAGCGATGTGATGCGCCCGATCCGGGCGGCTGGCCCATACGCTCAGCAGCGACGTCTTTCCGCTGCCAGCAGGAGCGGAGATGATCGTCACCTTGCTCGCCACCGCGCGATCCAAAGTCGCTAGAAGATCGCCGCGAGCGATCAGCCGGGAAGCGCCCATGCCATCTTCACCTGGCCGTGGCTCCGGCAACGGACGCAATCAACCACGTCTGCCGCTAGCGCTGGCGCTGATGACCGTGGAGCGGCCACCTGACTTATCCCTTCATGCTCCGGCCGCCGCTGAGGCCGGAGGTTGGACCTGCTGGAACGACAGTTTCATCTGACAGCCACCGGCATCTGCGGCCGGCCCGGATGATTTTGCCCAGTATGACGTACGACCTACGGAGTAAATTATGATGTACGGCAGACTTAGTCAAGAGGTACCATAAGCTCGTGCCGCGCAGAACCGACAGCCGCTCGAGGATGATCCACGCCGCCGCTGAGCTATTCCGGCAGCGCGGCTACCACGCGACCGCATTCTCCGATGTGATCCAGGCCAGCGGGGCACCGCGCGGATCAACCTACTTCCACTTCCCTGGCGGCAAGCAGGAACTGGCCCGGGAAGCCATCGCCCTGGCCGGCGACGAAATCGAGCAGATGGTGGCCGAGGCGGCAGGCCACTGCGATAGCCCCGGATCGTTGGTGCGCGCGCTCGGTGACACGGTAGCGGCCCGCCTGGAAAGCTCGCACTACCGCAGCGGATGCGCCATCGCCACCATGGTGCTGGAGCTAGCCCCCCAGAACGAGGAACTCAGCAGCGACTTCGAGAAGGTCTTCGGGCGCTGGCGCCAGGCGCTGGCCCGCCAATTCGACGCGTGGGGCATCGCCGCCGGGCGCGCTCTCGACCTGGCCGACCTGGTCATGTCCGTATTCGAGGGCGCCCTGGTCGTGAGCCGAGCCGAGCGCCGCATCGGCTCCTTCAGAACAACGATCGAGACGCTTGCCCAGGCCATCGAGCGCCAATCGCCCAGTCGGTGAGTGATCGGGGTCGCCGTGCCTACGACGGGTTCTGGGGTCTCGCGGCTTGACCTCTGCCACACCGCCGCACGCGCGCACGGCGAATGCCGACTTAGGGCCCTCCCTAGAATGGGTAGCCGGGGCGACCGGTGTGCTGGATCGTGATCCAACGCTGTTCGGTGAACGATGCGATGCCGGCCGTGCCGCCGAACTTGCCGTAGCCGGAGTTCTTCACGCCTCCGAAGGGGGCCATGGGCTCATCGCCGATGCCCTGGTCGTTGACGTGGATGATCCCTGACTGCACGCGTGAGGCGACGTCCAAGGCCGCGTTGAGGTCTCGGGAGATGACCCCCCCGGTCAGCCCGTAGTCGGTGTCGTTGGCCAGGTCGATGGCGGCCTCAGCCGAGTCGACGGGGTGGATGACCGCCGCCGGACCGAAGATCTCGGAGCCGAAGATGTCCATATCGGTGGTCACGTCGGCGAGTACGACTGGCCTGATGAGCGTTCGGTTCGGCCCGCCGATTGCTCCGTCGCCGGTGAGCAGGGTGGCCCCCTTGGCGGCGGCGTCTTTGACAAGCGCCGAGACACGCTGCGCGCCGCGCGTGTTGATCAGGGGCCCGACGATCGTCGCGGGATCGGCGGGGTCGCCGGCGGGCAGCGCCTGGACCCGCTCCACGTACCCCGGGATGAACGCCTTGACCAGGCTGTGGTGGATGATGATCCGGTCAGTTGACATGCAGATCTGCCCGGAGTTCATGAAGGCCCCGAAGACGGCGGCGTCGACCGCGAGGTCCGGGTCGGCGTCCTCCAGGATGATCAGCGGGTTCTTCCCTCCGAGCTCGAGCACCGCCGGCTTGAGATGCTGGGCGGCCTGGACCCCGGTGATCGGAGCTACCACCGGCCGTCATTACTTCTGGTAACTGGCATGGCGGAACTCGCCGGGAAGTGCTCGATGGGACGGATGTCACAGCTCGGCCCCTTAGCCAGTTTGAAGGGCCTCCTGCTTTGGGTCATTGAAGTCGGTGCTGTCCTGGGCTTGCCGCCGGGCGGGTGAGACGTTGTCACCGAATTTCGGTGATTGGCAAGACCGGGACAGCGCGGGATGGGATCGACGGCGCCTGCCGCAGCGTGGCGCGAGGGCTGCGACCTGTTCCGGCCGGCCGCGTTTGCCGCTGATGTCACCGGATACCGGTGATGCGGGTTCACCTGCCGGTCCTCGACCATGGCGTCATGGACCCGGTACCCGCCCGGTACGTGATCCGGATCAACGGCCACCTCGGCGCCACGGTGCTGTCGGCGTTCCCGGCGCTGGCGTCGCGGTGGCACGGCGCGCATACCGTGCTCTCCGGCCTGATGGACCGGTCCGCGCTGTACGGCGTGCTGGCCGAGATTGAGGCGCTCGGCCTGGAGCTGCTTGAGGTCCGCCAGGTCACGCCGGAACGCAAACCGCCGGGAACAGGTGACAGCCGGTCGCCGTGACGGCGCTAACTTCGGTCCCACCTGCCCCTGCTTCCGCGAAACCCTGCTTGTTCGTGCAGGGCCAGGAGTCCTAGATGAGCGAGATCGCCAAGCACTGGATCGACGGTGAATGGATCGGTTCCGGCGCCGTGCCGGAGTGGGTCAATCCCGCGACCGGAGCGGTGCTGGCTTTGCTCGACGGCCGGTGATTACGCCGAATGCCGGCATCCGGAACGCGCGCCGCCAGCTCCTGCCCCGGGTCGGCATAGACCCTGAGGTCGGCATGAGGCGCTAAGCAGCGCTGTGCGCGTGACCCTCGTCAAAGGAACGCCGACGGCCGTGGCCATCACTGGATCCGTGGTTCGCCAGACAGGCACGGATGGCGTGGTATCGGACGCTCCGGGTTCCTGGCGTTCTTATCCGATGCCGAGCAGGGCGCTGGCATTCTGGTCGAGGATGGCCCGGGCGGCGCTCGTGTCGATGCGGGGGTCGTTGATGTAGTCGACTGCGCGGGCGAATGTGTCCCCGTTTTCGTAAGGGAAGTCGGTTCCGAGCAGGAGCCGGTCGGCGCCGAAGGAGTCGATCGCGCACCGCAGGGCGGGGACGTGCCCGTGGCCGACGGTGTCGTACCACATCCGGCGCGCGGCCGTGCTGGGCGGCTCGGGGGTGTCCGGTGCCTCCCAGGAGTACTGGTCGTCGGCTCGCCGGAGCAGCATCGGCATTGCTCCGCCGAGATGCGAGTTGATGATCTTGATGTCCGGGTAGCGGGCGGGGAAGCCGCGGGTGATCAGGTGCATGACCGAGATGGTGTCCTCGACTGGAGCGCCGACCATCCAGGTCAGGTGGTAGTTGCCGATCAGGGGCGAGCAGGCGCCGTTGCCGGCCGGGTGCAGGTACAGCACCGCGCCCCTGATGTTCAGCTCGGCGAAGACCGGCTCGTAGCCGGGGTCGACCAGCGCGCTTCCCAAAACGGTGGTGTTCATCGCTATCCCGGCCATGGTCAGCTCGTCCAGGGCCCGGCCTAGTTCGGCGAGGGACTCCTCCAGGTGCGGCATCGGCAGCGCGGCG
>JASHVM010000669.1:0-3479 GCA_030044595.1 Streptosporangiaceae bacterium | reverse complement strand
CCTCGATCATGTGGGTGACGATCCAGCGTAGTGACCAGGGCTGGCCCGTGCGTTCAGACGCCTGCTTGCTGAGCACGTCCAGGCTCGCGGCTTGCGCGACCACCTGCCGCGACACGGCGCACTCGCGTTCGAAGCAGTTGAACGCCTCCGCCGGGTCGGCCTGGTCGACGTCGTTGAAGTCGGCATCCTCATCGGCGGACCTGTCGTAGAGATCGGGCACGTTCTCGCCGAGGAAGACCTGCTGGAACCAGCCGCGCTCTACCTCGGCCATGTGCCGGACCAACCCCAGCAGGGACAGGGTGGAGGGCGGGACGGCGCGCCGCCGCAGTTGCTCGGCGGTGAGGTCCTCGCATTTCCAGACCAGGATTCCCCGGTGATGCTCCAGCCAGCCGGTAAGCATCTCGCGCTCGCCCGCGTTCTGCGCCGGTCGCGCCCGGTCCGTCGCCATACGGGGACCCTCTCACGGCCCGGCCCGGCCGCGCCACCCGGTTTTGAGACGCTGGCCGCGCCGTCGACGCGCCCGCGGAGCACGCCGGCATGTGCAGGCATACCGGTGGTGCGGGGCCGAGGGGCTCGGGGATCGCTTGCCCGCCGAGGCGCTCCAGGCTGCGGACGTGGCCGTTGGCCAGACGCTGGGCGTCCGCGCGCTGTTCGTAGTAGCCGCGGGTCGGCTGGTTGTCCTCTTCGTCGATGTCAGTCCGTTGCTGCCGTCGGCCTCACCGCGTCGTAGCGGAGTCCGCTAAGCAGCAGCGCGACCATTCGATAGGCGCGCGAGGTGTCGCCGGTCCCGGGCGGTGGAATGCAGAGATTCGCGATCGCGCCGAGCAGGTCCAGCGCATTCGTGCCAGAGCCGATCAATCCTGCGTCCTCAGCCCGGTCAAGGAGGATCTGAAGCGCCGGCCCGGCGTGTTCCTCGAAGTACTCGCGCAGGCCGCTAAAGGCGGGATCCCCGGAGTGAAGCGCAGCTGCCAGTCCGTGCTTCGTTGCGACGAAGTCAATGTAGCGATTCACCCAGCGGTCCAACGCCTCGCCGGGCTCATAGGACCCGGACAGGGACGTGGCGGTGGCAAGAAGGTCGTCGATCTCGCGGTGGAAAACCGCCGAGATGAGGTCGGCGCGGGTGGGGAAGTGGCGATACAGCGTGGCGGTCCCGACGTCGGCGCGTGCGGCGATGGCGCGCACGCTAACGTCGACGCCGCTGCTGACGAATTCCTCCTTGGCGGCGGCCAGCAGCGCGTCGATGTTGCGCTGCGCGTCGGCACGGGGCACCATTCACCTCCTTGCTAAGTGGGACAGTGTCCCATATAGTTCTCTCGGTAGTGGGACATCGTTCCGTTTACCTCAGTCTACGGCGTCCGAAGCAACCTCAGCCAGGAGGAACCATGCAATACCGCACCTTCGGCAAGACCGGCATCAAAGTCAGCCCCTACGCGCTCGGCGCGATGATGTTCGGCGCCATCGGCAACCCGGACCACGAGGACTCAGTCCGGATCATCCACAAGGCACTCGAGGCCGGGATCAACCTCATCGACACCGCCGACGCCTACTCGCACGGCGAGTCCGAGGAGATCGTCGGCAAGGCGATCACCGGCCGCCGGGACAGCGTCGTGCTCGCTACCAAGTTCGGGCTTCCGATGGACCCCAACGACCCGAACCAGCGGGGCGCGTCCCGCCGCTGGATCACGCGGGCCGTCGAGGATTCGCTCCGGCGACTCGGCACCGACTACATCGACCTGTACCAGATGCACGTCCTCGATCCGAGCACGGATCTCGAGGAGACGATCTCGACGCTCACCGATCTGGTTCGCGCCGGCAAGATCCGCGCCTTCGGAGGCTCCAAGCTGCCGGCGTCCGGCATCGTCGAGGCGCAGTGGATCGCCGGGCGGCGCGGACTTGAGCCGCTGCGCTCCGAGCAGCCCCCGTACTCGATCCTCGATCGCGGCATCGAGCGGGAGATCCTGCCGGTCGCCGAGCGCTACGGCATGGGCGTCCTCGTCTGGAGCCCGCTCGCCCAGGGACTGCTTACCGGCCGCGTCCGCAAGGGGCAGCCGACCGACCTGCGCCGCACAAAGATGTTCCAGCACATGCGCGACGAGCGCCGCCTGGACGCCGTCGAGCAGATCATCCCGGTAGCGGAGCAGGCCGGCCTCAAGCTGACCCACATGGCCGTCGCGTTCGCGATCAGCCACCCCGGGGTAACCTCGGCCATCATCGGACCGCGCACCATGGAGCACCTCGACGACCTCCTGGCAGGCGCGGATGTCGTGCTCTCCGACGACCTGCTCGACCAACTCGATGCGATCGTGCCCCCGGGAACGGATGTCGGCCGGCTCGACATGGCCTACAACCCGCCGGCAATCCTGAACCCTGCACTCCGGCGGCGCGAAGCGATCGGCCGCTCTGCGATCTGATTTCGAACCAACATAGGCAGAGCCGACAGCCCTAGAGACCGCTCCCCTTTTCGTTGCAGCGGTGCGCAGGACTGCAATGCGAGCCCTCCAGTAAGGGCGGCGCGAACCCAAGCTGGACGATCTGTGCGTGCGCTGACCTACTGTTCCCGCTCCGCAGAGAAACAAATAATCGGCACTCGGAGCGGTAGCCAAAGCATTGGAGTGCTTTCATGACGAGGCTGACCGCTGCGGTCAGTTACGGCAGTTTCCGCTGGCGTGCCGGAGCCTGGCCGGTTCTCCCCCAGGGGTGCGGGCGCCACGGTTACCGGCCAGTGCGGCCATCAATCAGCTCAGTGAGAATGACGGCATGCCCGGAATGACGACCGCCGGCTTTAACGGCGGTAGCGGTCAGGCCGGGCGTGCCTTTCCGAGAGCCAGGTCGAGGGCCTTCTCAACGCTGAGCGCTCTGCCCTGGGCGTGGGCCCGCTCCAGCTGCTCATCGCCCAGGTGCGCACGGGCTTGGTCGAGGCTGTCCCCGCGGTTGCGCGCGTCGTGCTCACTCCACGCAACTCCCGTCCGGTCAAGCAACGCCTGCGCGGCGCCGTGCAGGACAGCTGCCTGGTCCCAGTCGCCCGCATCGCCGGCCAGGCACGCCAGGTGAAGGCAGGCGCTGGCCATGCCTCTGCTATCCCCGTTCCGGCGGCTGGCCCGCAGGGCGGCCTCCAATATGGACCGGGCACCGGCCAGGTCCCCTTCCGCGCGCAGCACCCAGCCCAGGTTCGCCATCACGATCGGCCACTCGATTCCGATCTGCTGCCCGGCTTCCGCGGCGGCTTCCAGGTGAGCCCGGGCGGCAGGGATGTCCCCGGTGGTCATGGCGATAGCCCCGGCGTTGTTGTGCAACATGGAGTTGATGAGATGGTCGCCGGATCGTTCGGTGCAGGCGATCGCCTCGGTCCACAGATGCCCGGACCGGGCCGGGTCGATGGTCATGAGATACCCGAGCAGGCTGAAGCCCAGCTGGACGTCGTCGCCAAGGCGGCGGGCGAGGTCGACAGACTCCTGCCCGAACGGGCGCCCTGTCTCTGG
>JASHVM010000668.1:0-2601 GCA_030044595.1 Streptosporangiaceae bacterium | reverse complement strand
TGCTGGCGCTTACGCCGCGATGCCTCCGGGTCGCCGAGCCGCTGCCGGGCTGCGTCCAGGAGCGGCAGGTCGGACACCGTCCAGGCCTGGGCGTCTGCGCGCTGCAGCTTGTGCACGTCACCGGGGCTGAGCCCGGGAGCGCACATGCGCAGGTAGGCGGGTACCGACCACAGGTCCCCGACGAGGTCGGCCGCTTCGAGCAGCGGCCACGCCCGGCTGAAGGTGGTGCGCAGCTCATCGTTCTGCAGCAGCGACCTGCGAAACAGGTCAGCCGGGACGTCGTCGTCGCGGGAGTCCATCAGGATCGCAAGCAGCTCCTCCCAGACCTGGCCGCGCGCCTCGTTGTGCGGAGTACCGGGTTCTGGCGACTGGAACGCCTCGGCCCAGTCATCGGCGCTGAGCCGGATGTCGGACCAGTGGGTCTCGACCGTAATCGGGTCGGTGGGCGGCTTCTCGTAGAACCGGACGGCTGCCTCGATCGCCTGCACCAGATCCGCGGACGACTTCAGGCGGGCCACCTCCGGGTCGGTCTCCGCGGTGGCCGTGGCTCCTTCGGCGACGAGGTCCCGCAGGGTGCAGGTGTGCACGCCCTCCTCTCCGAGGCTGGGCAGAACGTCGGAGACGTAGGCCAGGTAGGGCTGGTGCGGGCCGACGAACAGCACGCCGCCCCGGCGGTGACCGAGCCGGGGATCGGAGTAGAGAAGGTAAGCGGAGCGGTGCAGGGCCACGACGGTCTTACCGGTGCCCGGACCGCCGTCGACCACGAGAGCGCCCCGGGATCCCGCGCGGATGATGGCGTCCTGGTCGGCCGCGATGGTGCCGAGCACGTCGCGCATCCGCGCCGACCGGCTGCCGCCCAGGCTGGCGATGAACGCGGACTGGTCGTCGAGCGCGGCGTGCCCTTCCAGGCCGTCGGGGGTGAATACCTCGTCCCAGTAGTCGCTGACCCGGCCGCGGGTCCAGCGGTACCTGCGCCGGCTGGCCAGGCCCATCGGGTTGGCGTGGGTCGCGCCGAAGAACGGCTCGGCCGCGGGGGAACGCCAGTCGATCAGCAGCCGGCGACCCGCGCGGCCCGTGAGGCCAAGCCGTCCGATGTACACCGGCTCGGGGTGGTCCGCGTGGACGATTCGTCCCAGGCACAGGTCCAGGCCGAAGCGACGCAGCACGCGCAGACGGGCGCTCAGCCGGTGGATCTCCAGGTCCCGGTCCATCGCCTTCTGGCCTATGCCGGCGGGCGCCTTGCGCTCGGCATCGAGGCGGCCGGACAGGTCGGCGATCGACTGCTCAAGGCTCTCCGCGATGGCCGCGAAGTGCTGCTCGTCGGCGCCGATCAACGCCGGGTCGGCCTTGGCGGCGAGCCGGTCGGGAAGGTCGAACGCGCTGGTGGTCAGGCGATTCACGGCATCAGCTCCGATCTGAGGTTGCGTGCGGCCGCTGCGTAAAGGCGTCCGGGCGGCATGACGGGCCTGGCAGGTGCTGAGCGCCGCGCCGGGCGGCTCGGTCATGCTCCGGGCGTTTCGGTCCGGGCGGACCGGACGCTGACAGAAGCACGCGTTCTCGCGCCCCGTTTCCGTAGATTCTGGCCCCAGCCAGCGATTATGCGGCACTACCCGGGTCTTGCCGCAAGCCCCCTGGTGCGCTATAGAGTGAAAGTGGAGGGACGCCTGCCACGACGAATCCCGTCGCGACCAGACGGACCGACCTGACAGGGCACTAGGAGGCCGCCAGCCACGCCAGGGCGCCCGCGGGCACGCGGGCGATGGCGTCGGGCACCACCTCGACGGCGTCACCTCGCAGCAGCAGCGGAGGGGCGGTCGCCGCCAACGCCATCTCCGCCTCGAGCCTCGCGACCCGCTCCGGCTGATCCGGCCACAGGCAGGCACGCAGCCATCGGGCGTCATCCGCGTCGGTCACGTCGACCGGATCGAGGTCGATGCCGATGCGGGCGACGACCTCGGGAATCGCCCGCGCCGGGATGGGCCGGTCTCCCACGATCGACGACGACAGCTGCACCGGAGATGACGGGTCGCCCAGCGATTGCCCGTTGCTGTAGGTGATGCCAGCGCGATCGACATTGAGATTGAGCCCAGCCGAACAGCCCACGTCGATCAGCCCGACCGCGTTCGCGCCTGCCCGGCGCGCCGCCTCGGCAATGGCCGGATACAGCACGGCGCAGCGTCCGGTCTCGTTGACCCGCGTCCGCCGGCGCGCGGCGATGGCCACGACCGAGTCGGTCATCCGCAGCAGCACGCCGATCGCCGCGCCGGCGGCGGCGTCGCCGTACGCCGCGGCAAGCGCCGGGGCGCGTCCGGCGAGGGCGAGGTCGTGCAGCGCGGCGAGGATTACCGCAGGGTTCCGCTTGCGCGCCGGCGCCGCCTCGATGGCGCGCAGCGCCTCGTCGGATTCACTCAGGGCGACGGCGACGCGCTCGTACAGTGGCGATGTTCCGGCGGCGTCGACCGCACCGAAGTGGCGGTAGACCTGAGCGAGCGTGCGGGTCCTGCCCACGGGTCCGGCGCTTCCGTCTCAGCCGACCAGCAGCACGAGCTTTCCCCGCGCGTGGCCCTGCTCGCTCACCCGGTGCGCCTCGGCAACCTCGGC
>JASHVM010000071.1:0-5165 GCA_030044595.1 Streptosporangiaceae bacterium | reverse complement strand
GGACGGGGTTTTCGTCGTGCCGATGGGCGGCGCGACGAATATCGGGCACTTCCTTGACCTGTTCGGCCTGCGGGGCCTCGGCGCCGCTCTGGCGGGCCTGTGCGACGAGGGGCAGGAGCACGATTTCCGCCGCGGCCTGGCGCGGGCGGGCCTCAACCCCGGTCCCGATCGCACCGACCTGGAACGACTCGGCTTCTACGTCTGCGTCGCCGACTTGGAAGACGAGCTGATCCGCTCGCTCGGTCCCGCCGCGACCGAACAGCTGATCGAGGCTCAGGGCGAGCTCGGGCCGTTCCGGACCTTCTGCCGGCAGCCCGCGCAGCGGGACCGGACCGCTCAGCATCGGCTGAGGCGCTGGATGGGCACTGGATCGGGCCGGAAGATCCACTACGGCCGGGTGCTGGTCGACGCGCTCGACCTCAGCCGGGTTCCCCGTCCGCTGGACCACGTTCTCGCCCGGGTGTGAGCCCCGCCGGGCCTGGTCAAGGCTCCAGGGCGATCAGCTTGGCCGCGACCTCGGTGAGGTCCTCGCCCGCGACGTCCGGCGGGGCGAACGGCGTGCCGTAACCGCCGGCCTTGCGGCTCACCCAGCCAGTGGTCAGCCCGGCCCGCTTGGCGCCGTGGCAGTCCCAGTCGTGCGCGGCGACCAGCGCCATGCGTTCGGGCGGCACACCCATGACCTCCGCGGCGTACAGGTAGACCACCGTGGCCGGCTTCCACCGGTACACCTCGCCGACCGAGATCACCCGGTCCACCAGTGAGCCGAGCCCGGTACGGTCGACGAACGACGAGGTCAGTTGCGCGGACCCGTTCGTCAGGCAGGCCACGCGCAGGCCGGCGCCGGTGAGCAGGGTGACCGCGGGCAGCGCGTCGTCGAAGGCGGGCAGGTCATCGAATCCGGCCATGACCTGCGCGACCTGCTCATCGCTGATCGAATGGTTGGTCAGCGCGCGCAGCGCGGCCTCGGCGACATCGGTGAACGCCGTGTAGTCTCCGGCCGCGGATAGCGCCATCCCGTCGCGCAGCGTGCGGGTGTACCAGGCCTCCAGCGTGTGCGGCGGCTGGCGTGCCTGCTCGAGCCGGGCGCGCAGCGGCTCGAGCGACATCAGCGTCTCGATCACGTCGAAGGCCACGACGGCCGGGCGGGCGGTCACGGCGAGCCAAGATTCCGCAGCGCGTCCTCGATGGCGCGATAGAACGTCGGGTAGGCGTACGGCATGTTGCGCAGCGTGGCCAACGGGACCTCGGCCCGGACGGCCACCTGCAGGGCGCTGAGCACCTCGCCCCCGTACGGACCGACCGAGGTAGCGCCGACCAGCACCGACCGGTCGCAGTCCTCGATCACCTTGATGAGCCCGTCGTTGCCGGCCTTGTGAATCCAGCCCCGGGACGAATAAGGCACCTGGCTGAGGCCGGTCCGAACGCGCAGGCCCGCCGCCCTGGCCTGTTCCTCGGTCAGCCCCACGCTGCCTATCTCCGGGTCGGTGAACGTGACCCTGGGCACCGCGCGGTAGTCGGCGGGTTCCCCGCCGGCGCCCAGGATGTCGCGCACCACGATGTCCGCCTGGTACATGGACATGTGCGTGAACGCGCCGTGGCCGGTCACGTCGCCGAGCGCCCATACGCCGTCCGCCGCGCGCATCCAGCCGTCGGTGGGGATGGCCCGGGCCTTCTCGTCCAGGCCGACCGCGGCCACGCCGAGCGCGGCCAGGTCCGAGCGGCGGCCGGTGGCGACCAGCAGCCGCTCCGCGACCAGGGCGCTCATGCCCAGGTGGACGGTGAAGCGGGTTCCGTTGTGGCTGACCCGCTCGGCCGGGGCGTTCGTGCACGCCTCGATGCCCTCGCGCATGAAGACCCGCTCGATCAGGTCGCTGGCCTCAGGCTCTTCCAACGGCACCAGCCTCGGCAGCGCCTCGACCACGGTGACGGACGAGCCGAACCGGGCGAATACCTGGGCGAGCTCGGCGCCGATGGCCCCGCCGCCGAGCACGATCAGCGATTCCGGCACCTGCTCGGCCTGGATGATGTCGCGGTTCGTCCAGTACGGCGTGTCGGCCAGGCCGGGAATGGGCGGGATGGCCGGTTCGGTCCCGCTGTCGATCACGATGCCCTTGCTGGCCGCCAGCACCCTGGTGCCTTCCTCGGTGCTGACCGCGACCTGGCCCGGCCCGGTGATCCGGCCCTGACCGCGGATCAGGTGCCCGCCCTTGGCGGCGAACCGGTCGGCCGCCGCCTTGTCGTTCCAGTCGTCGGTGGCTTCGTCCCGGATCCGCCGCGCGACGACTGACCAGTCGGGGGTGACGGTGGACGTTCCCGCCAGGCCCGGCACGCGCCTGGTCTCGGCGAGCAGGTTGGCGGCCCGGATCATCATCTTGGACGGCACGCACCCGAAGTAGGGGCATTCGCCGCCGACCAGGCGGGCTTCGACACCGGTCACATGCAGCCCGGCTTCGGCCAGAGCGCCGGCCGCGTACTCGCCGCCGGGACCCAGGCCGATCACGACCACATCGGTACGCTCTGGTTCGTCCATGCCGTGCTCCTGCCCTGTGCGGCTTCCCATCATGCGCCTCTGGCGCCCGGACACGGCTCATTTGCTGGAAATTCTGCCGCTGAGCAGCCTGGCCCGGCCCGCCCTGGCCCCGCCCGCCCTGGCCCCGCCCGCCCTGGCCCGGCCCGCCTAGCAGGGCCGCCGGCCGCCGGGAGTCAGTCGCCGCCTTCTTCCAGGTCCGAGATGTCCAGTTCGGGCTGGCCGCGCACGAACGCGTCGGGGTTCTCTAGGTCGTCGGCAGTGGGCAGCAGGTCAGGATGGGCCCACAGTCCATCCCGGGCGTCGGTGCCGCGAGCGTCGGTCAGGCCCTGCCAGATCGCGGCCGCCTCGCGCAGCCTGCGCGGGCGCAGTTCGAGCCCGACGAGCGTCGCGAACGTGAGTTCCGCGGGTCCGCCGGTGGCCCGGCGCCGCCTGACCGCCTCGGCCAGGGCCTCGGCGTGCGTGAGCCGGTCCCGGGCCGCAGCGCTGACCACCGTCGCGACCCACCCTTCGACCAGCGCCAGCGCCGTCTCCAGCCTGACCAGAGCGGCCTTCTGCGCGGGCGTGTCCTCCGGCCGGAACAGGCCCTCGCCCGCCAGCGCCTCGCGCAGCGCCTCCGGGTTGGTGATGTCGACGTCGGGGATCGCTTCCTGCAGCCGCGTCATGTCGACGGTGATGCCGCTGGCGTACTGCTCGACCGCGCCGAGCAGGTACCCGCGCAGCCACCCGACGTGCGCGAACAGCCGCTGGTGGGCGGCCTCCCGCAACGCGAGGAAGAGCCGGACCTCGCCGGCGTCGACGGACAGCCCCTGCCCGAACTGGGCCACGCCCGCGGGCAGCAGCGCGGCCACCCCCTCCGGACCGAGCGGCAACCCGATATCGGTCGAGCCGACCACCTCCCGCGCGAGCTCGCCGATCGCGGTGCCGGTCTGGCTGCCGATCATGGCCCCGCCGATCTGGCGCAGCATGGCCGCCAGCCCCTGCAGCCCGCCGAGCCCGCCAGCCCCGCCGCCGAACGCGCCCAGGGCCTGGCGTATCTCCTCCGGGACTTCCTCGCCCAGCTGCGCCGGGTCGGTGTTGAGCATGCTGCTCATCGCCTCGACGCCCTTGGCGGCGATGGGGTCGCAGAGCTTCGCCCAGACGGGGAAGGTGGCCTCGAGCCACTCCGACCGGCTCCAGGCCTCGATCTTGTGCACGCCCGACGGGAACGCGGTGACCTCGTCCAGCCACAGGTCGGCCAGGCGGATTGCCTCGGTCACCTCCCGGCGCTGCGCGTCCAGCACGCTCGGATCGCCCGCCGCCGCGATCGCGTGCCTGGCCACGTTCTTGGCCAGATCCCAGTTGACCGGGCCGCCCCGGTAGGACAGCAGGTCAGCGAACTGGCGCAGCGCGTCGGCGAACTGCTGGGGATCGCCCATCGGCCCGAACGGCCCCAACGGCCCGCCCGCCCCGGACCCCGGGGACCCGCCGGGACCCGACGATCCCCCGGACCCCGAGGACCCCTGGCCGCCCTGGTCCTCCGGCTTGTCGGGCAGGCCGAAGCCGAAAGGGCGGTCAGCCATGATTGGCTCTGGGGCAGGATGGAAGGATCATGACCGTCACGTTATCTCGGGAGAAGCACGCAGTGACAAATGCCCGGCGGCCTGTTCGCCACGAGCCCAGTGATACACGCCCCCAGCCTATGCCCGTGGTGGCCGTCACTGGTGCGGCTGGTGGCATCGGGCGTGCCCTGGCCGTCACGCTGGCCGCGTCGCCGAACGTCAAGCGGGTGATCGCGATCGACGGCCGGCGCGGCGACATCGCGGGCGTGACCTGGCGCGTGGCCGATGTCCGCGACCCGGCGCTGGCCAGCAGGCTGACCGGCGTGGACGTGGTGGTCCACGCGGACTTTGACCTGGCGCCTGACTCGGACGCCAAGCAGCGGCGGGCGTACAACGTCCGCGGCGCGCAGACCGTGCTGACCGCCGCCGCGGCCGGCCGCGTCGGGCGGGTGGTGCTCGTGACCAGCGCGATGGTGTACGGCGCCCGTGCGGACAACCCGGTCCCGCTGTCCGAGGATGCTCCGCTGGCCGCGGACACGGACAGCAGCGTGGCCGGGGACCTGCTGGAGGTCGAGCAGCTGGCCCGCCGGTCACCGCGGGCGAACCCGGGCACCGCGGTCACGGTGGTGCGCCCGGCCGCCCTGGTCGGCGACGACCTGTACCCGGTGGACACGCTGGTCACCAGGCATTTCGAAGCGCCCCGCCTGCTCACCGTGAAGGGCTGCGCGCCCCGCTGGCAGTTCTGCCACGTCGATGACCTGGCCTCGGCACTGGAGTTCACCGTCGGCCACGGCATCGACGGCGCGTTCGCGGCGGGCTGCGCCGACTGGCTCGAGCAGGACGAGGTTGAGCAGATCAGCGGGCTGAAGAGCATCGAGCTGCCCGCCCGGCTGACGTTCGGCACCGCGCAGCGGCTGCACCGGCTGGGCGTGACCCCGGCGCCCGCGATGGACCTGCGCTACGTCGTGTACCCGTGGGTCGTGGACTGCGCGACGCTGCGCACGGCCGGCTGGCGCCCGCGGTTCGACAACGCGGCGGTGCTGCGCGTCCTGCTCGATCAGCGCAACGGCAGGCATGCCGTGGCCGGCCGCCGGATC